>JACRIP010000486.1 GCA_016220045.1 Planctomycetota bacterium | reverse complement strand
CTGGCGGGATGGCCTGCACCACAATTGCCGGAGACCTCGCGAACGATTCTCGAAATGCTCGAAACGCTTGTGGCGCAGGCGTCCTCGCCTGCGCCGCGAGGTTTCCGAGGCTGGAGTCTCGCGGGGGCGGCCCGATCCCCGGAGCGAGGCGTTCCCGCCCGAATCGGCCTTCTGCGACAGTCTCTCCAGCGCCAGCGTGCTTGAATTCGTGCGCGACGTGCGCGTGGGCGCGCCCGTGGAACGGTTCCGCAGGCGCCGCCAGTCGCTCGGCTACCCGACTTTCGGTGGCGCGCCCGGCGTTCCCGCGCCCGCGGGCGCGCCGGGTGCGGCCCCCGTCGGCGCGGCCGGCGGGGCGCTCGGCGACGCGGCCGCGGCTGCGGCCGCTGCCTCCTCCTCCTCGGGAGAACGCGGCGGTCGTACCAGGGCCGCAATCCCTGCCACCGTTCCGCAGCCCCCGAGCGCGATCAGGATCCATTGGAAGCGCGCATCGAAGACCCCGCGCAGGAGCGGGTGCGGTGGTTCCTTGAGGCAGCCGAGGACCAGGAGCAGCAAGCTCCCGCCCAGCAGCGCGGCGCGCGGCCACTTGATGCCGAGCACGGCGCCGACCGCGAGCGGCACCGCCACGATGCCGAGGGCGAGCAGGTTCTCCACGGGCATTCCTCCGTTCGGTGATGCGCCGGTTTCGAGCACGCCGACCGAGTCCGCTCGAACTCCGGCGCGGAGCGCTACCGTTCCCCCGGCGTCAGCACGGCAACCGTCGAGGCCTGCGGCGTCAGGTAGCGGGCGGCGGCGGCGCGCACCGCGTCCCCGTCCACCGCGCGCAGACGCGCCCCGTAGGCGCCCGCCAGAAACTCGGCCCGCGGCGCCCGGCGCGCCAGACCCTGGGCCACCTCAAGGTAATACCTGAGCAGCGCGTCCCCCTGGCCCGCGGGCGGCGGGTCGAGCGCCGGCGCCCCGCCGATCTCCGCGGCCGCGGCGCGCCGCGCGGCCTCGAGCTCCTCGGCGCCCGCCGCCGTCGCGCCGAGCGCCGTCACCAGCCCCCGCAGCCGTTCCTCCAGCTCCGGCAGCGCCGCCGGCGCCGCCGCTTCGGCCGCAAGCACCAGCAGGTGCGGGTCCCGGTAGTCCACCGCCGACTCGCCCCACACCGCCAGTTCGCGCGCCAGTCCGTCGGCATCGCCGGCCGCACGCAGGCGCGCGGCCAGCAGGGCGCGCGCGATCGCCAGCGCCGGATGGTCCGCATGCTCCACCGCCGGCAGCCGGAACCCCAGCAGCACCCGCCCCCACGGGGTCGGGGCGCGCAGCTCGACGCGCCGCGGCGCCGTTTGCGGCGGCTCCAGCGCGATCGGCACCGGGATGCCGCTCGAGCGCGGCAGCGTACCAAGGCTCTCCGCCACCATCCGGCCGATCCGATCTTCAGGGATATCCCCTAACAACACCAGGGTCGCGTTGTCCGGCCGGTAGAAGGTGTCGTAGAATTCGCGCACGCGCGCCGGGGCCAGGTTCGCCGTCTCCTCCGGAACCCCGCGCCGCGGCCGCCCGTAGGGGTGGACCGGAAAGGCCGCGCGGAAGAAGGCTCCCCACAGCCGCCGGACCGGGTTCTCCTCCGCCGCTCGCGCCTCCGCGACGCAGCTCGTCAGCACCTCGCGGAAGCGCCCCTCTTCGAGCGCGGCCCCGCGCATCCGGCGCGCTTCGTAGGCGAGCGCCGGCCCGAGATTCGCCGGCGCGACCGCCTCCCAGAAGCAGGTGACGTCGTGACGCACGTCCGAACCGACCGGCTCGGAAACGTTCGCCAGCGGCTGGAGCGCGCCGCCCTCGCCCGCCGGCCCGCCGCGCAGCAGCCGCTCGAGCACGTGCGCCGTCCCCGCGGCGCGCACCGCTTCGTGGCGCACCCCGGCATGATACGCGATCAGCACCAGGACCACGGCCTCGCGATGGTTTCCCCGGCGCAGCACCCGCAGCCCATTGGGGAGCACGACCTGGGTCTCCTCGGCGCAGTCGTCGCACGCGGCGGCGAACCGGGTCGTTGCCGTAGGCGCGAGGGCCGCGGCGGCGAGGGCACAGACCAGGGCGGCCGCGGCGGCGGCGCGGCATGCCCCGGGGCGGGGACCCCAGCGCGTCATCGGCGCCTCCCCGCCCGCGCGACGCGCCGGGCCTCCGCGAGGACCGCCGCCGCCAGCCGGCGCGCGTCGTGCCGGATCAGGTGCGGCCAGCTCTTGAGGTGCTTCCCGGAACGCAGGTAGCCGCGCAGCCGCTGCGCCGCTGGCTGTTCCACCAGGGCGGCGCGCAGGACGCGCGGGGCCGCCGCGCCGGTCCCGGCCGCCTTCGCCGTCGCCGCGACCTCCGCCCCATCCGCCCTCGTCGCGACCGGCGTCGCCCCCAGGCGCGCGTACGCGCGGACCAGGCGCCGCGGCGGGGGGGCGGTATTGAGCAGCACGATCTCCGGCGTTTTCCCGAGATGAAGCTCCAGGGCAGCCAGGTGCTCCCGCCAGCCCATCCCGTCGGTCTGCCCCGGCTGGGTCATCACGTTGATCACCGCCAGCACCGGCACGCGCGCGAGCGCCGCCTTGACGCCGCGCGCCGACAGTACGGACGCCACGCCGGTGAAGAGCGACCCCGGGCAGAGCACCGCGAGGTCCGCGCCGCGGAGCGCCCGGCATACCTCGGGCGTTGCCCGTAGCGCCGGCCGGTGGCAGACGCGCCGGATCGGCGTGCGCGGCGCGCGCTCGAGGATCTCCCACTCGCCCAGGATCGTGCGTCCGTCGGCCAGGCGGGCGCAGACCTGCGCCGACCCGTCCGCGACCGGCAGCACGCGCGCGGGCAACGCAAGCGCGCGATTCAGCTCGGACGCCGCCGCGCTCAGCCCCCCATGCTCCAGCGTCAGGCCCGCCAGCACGAGGTTGCCCAGGCTGACGCCGTCGAGGGCGCCGCTGCCCGCGCCGAAACGATAGCGCAGCAAGCGTCCCCATACGCCGTCGCCGGCGATCGAGCCCAGGCACTGGCGCAGGTCCCCGACCGCGGGCAGTCCCAGGTCGCGACGCAGAGTCCCGGTGTGTCCGCCGTTGTCGGTGACCCCGACAATGGCGGTGAGCTCGCAGGCGCGGCCCGCGAGTCCGGCGAGCAGGACCGATTGTCCGGTGCCGCCGCCCAGCAGCACGATGCGCGGCTTCTTCATAGGGCGGGGAGGATACCACGGGGCGCGGGGGCTGGGAAGAGAGACGGGAGGAAACCTACTGGACGACTTCTTGATGGCGGATCATGATCTCCTCGAGGGATGGACCATGGCGGGCGCCGTTTAGGGGTTTGGACGTTCAGGCGTTTGGGGACGGATGGACGCGCGAACCCAGCCTCGGCGCCCCGACTGATCCCTGCCCCGTGATCCCTTGCGGGTTGGGTTTCGGGCATTCGCCCACATCCGCTCGGCGCGATCCCTCGATCTCCTCGGCGGGAGTCCCCCGTACCCTTCGCGGCCGCTCGGCCGTAGGGGCGCGTCGCGACGCGCCCCTACGAGGAACGCTGGATGACGCGTTCGCCTGCGCCGTTGGCCCGTACCAGAGGCCGATCGGACGACCGGCGCGGGAGTGGCCGGACGTGCGGCGCGCCCGGGGAAAGGCGGCTCACGCGGCGCCGGCCGAGCCCTCCGGCGACGGCGTCCCCGGCCGCTCGCGCCGGAACCGCTCCGCGGCGGCGGCGCACGCCATCGCGATCCAGAGAATACCGTAGGGAAGGAGCGGGAACGTGAAGCGCAGCTCCACCCCCGGACCGACCGCCGGGACCTCCGGCGTCAGCACCGTGTCGAGGGGCAGGATGAAGGCGTTCGGCAGGACCGCGCCCAGCGCCGCCGCCACGAGCAGCGCCCCCACGGCGCGCCGGCGCAGGGCGGCGGCCGCGCCCAGCGGGATCAGCCACGCCAGCACGCCGAGCGGCCCCAGCAGCGCGGGCAGGTAGCGCGTGAACGCCAGCCAGTACCCCGCGCCGTAGCGCGCGCATACTTCGCCCGCGCCGTGCAGCCCGAAGACGTAGCCGGCCGGCGTGATCTCCGGCCCGGTGTAGCCGTTCGCGATCACCTCGGCCCGCGTCGGGAAACCGGGCCGACCCGCAAACTCGTGGTTGCGCCAGAAACGCGCGTGGCTCTTCATCGGCGCGAAGGCCGATCCGGCCGTTCGCCAGTTGAACACGAGATAGGGCGACAACAGGAGGAGTGCGGCGAAGGGCGCCGCGGCGCACGCCAGGGCCGCGCGGGACCGCCGCGGTCGCGCCGCCAGGTGCGCGCCGGCGAGCGCCGCCGCCG
>JACRIP010000006.1 GCA_016220045.1 Planctomycetota bacterium | reverse complement strand
CGTCGAGGGCCTGCTCCCCACCCTCTCCAAGGGACTCAATCTCCCGGTCGACGCCTTCGAGCCCTTCGCCGCCCTCGACCTCTCCGCCCTTTCCGAGGCCGACGCCCGGCGCGTGCGCGAGACCCCCAGCGACCTCGCGGTCGCGCTCGGCCTCGCCGTCATGGACCTGGAGAGCCCGGCGCCCGCGCTCTCGCTCCTGCCGGAACCGGACAAGGCCCGGCGGCGCTTCTGGCGGCGCGAAGCCTGCCTCATCGCGGCCGCCGGCCTGCTCTGCCTCGGGCTCGGCACGGCCGCGGTCGGCGCCGCGCACGCCCGCTCCGTCCAGGAGGGGCTGCGCACCGCCGTGGACGCCGCCAAGAAGGAGGCCGACGGCGCCGGCGCGAGCTTCGACGAGCAGGAGGCGAAACGCAAGGAGACGCGGGCGCGGCTCGCGCGCCTGGCCGCTCCCGTGCGCGACGGCGCCTACGCCGTGCGCGTCCTCGAGGCCCTCTCCGCGGCGCGCCCGCCCGCGCTCTGGCTGCCCAAGGTCGCCGTGGACCCGCCGGCCGGTGGATCGGCCGACGGAGCGCCCCCAGTAATCACCGTATACGGGACCATCGGCGAGTCGATGGCCGACGCCCCGCGCACGCTCTCGGCCTTCCTGGGCAAGCTGACCGGGCGCCTGCCCGGGGTGACGACCAAGACCCGCAACCTGAAGAAGGCCGCGGACACCGAGCGGACCGAGTTCGAGGTGCTGCTCTTCGCTCCGGGCGCGACGGCGACGTCGGGCGCCGGCACGGACAAGGAGGACTGAGCGGTGAACGCCGAGAAGAAGCGCTGGCTGGGGGTCGCGGGCGGCTCCGGCGCCGCCGTGCTGCTCGTCCTGCTGGCCGTGCTCCTGCCGCTGCGCGCCGCGGCCGACGGGGCGCGGCGCGACGCCGACCAGCGGCGCAAGGTCCTCGAAGGCCGCATGAACGGGCCGGAGTACCACGCGGAGGGCGACCTGGCGCGCGGGCAGCAGGAGCTCGACCGCCTGGAACAGGGCGTGGCCGACCTCGCGCGCGCACTCGCCCTGCCCGCCGATCCGACCTTCGCCCGGCCCGATGACTCAGGTGATCACCTGATCGCCTACAAGTCCACGGTCGAGGCGGTGCGGCGGGCGCTGCGCAAGGCGGCGGCGGACCGCGACGTGGCGATGCCCGAGGGCTTCGGCTTTCCCGAAGGGGAGGTGCCGGCGAGCGAGGCCGCGGCGCTCTTGCGACGGCTGCAGACCGCCGATCGCGTGCTGCGCGCGGCGCTCGACGCCGGCGTGCAGTCGGTGCTCACCGTCGCGCCGCGCGGCGACAAGGAGGCCAAGGATGCCGACGACGAGGAGGCCGTGCTCCTGGCGCGCGACCCGGTGACCGTCGAGGTCATGGCGCCCTTCGAGGCGGTGCTCAGCCTGCTGCACGCGATCCAGACCAAGGGCTCCTTTCTGGCGCTGGAGCAGCTCACGCTGGAGAGCGCGGACCCGGAGAAGAACCTGCTGCGCGCGCGGCTCACCGTCGCCGGCCTGCGCGTCGATGTCGCGGCCAAGGTCGGACCGGTGGAACCGAGCGGGGCCGGTGGGCCCAAGAAGCCGCCGGCGACCGGCTGGCGGCCGGGACGATGAACGCCGGACGCCGGCGCGGCGTTCGACGCCGTTTAACGCCGTGGAACGACAGGTGTACGTTGCACGCCCCATGTGCCGCTGACGCCACGTCTCTTTGGGACGCGTCAGCATACCAGTCTTTTGTTTCGCATCGGGCTAACCGTCCTTAACCGCCGTTGAAGGTCGTTGAACGCCGTTAAACGTCGTTGAACGACGTCGAACGTGGTCGAAGAAGGATGTTCGCATGTCCCCCGAACGCCTGATCCTGGTCGGCGCGTCCGCGCTTGCCGCCGTGCTGATCCTGTGGACGGTTGCGAGCTGGGAGCCCGCCATGGCGTGGACGCCGCCGGTCGCGGATCCGGATAACTACCGCGCCGGCGAGCTGCCCGCGACGCCGTGGCTGGCGACCGAGTCCGGCGACGCGGGCGAGCCGCCGGCCGCCTCGCCCTTCGCCGCCCTGAGCGACCGCCGGGAACTGCCCCCCGATGACCTCGAGGTGCCGCCGGTGCCGCCCGGGCCGCCGCCGGCGCCGCCCTTCACGCCCGCGCCCGCCTATGCGATCGCCGGCTACGAGCCCTTCCTGCTGCGCTCTCCGCTCGCCCGCAAGGTCCCCCGCCCCGAGGACCTGCCCGCCGCCGAGACCCTGGAGCCGCTCGCGGCCCTCGCGCGCGTCGAGGCGCCGCCCGCCGCCCCGCCCAAGGATGCCAAGGGCGCCGATTTCGACGCCGTCCTGACCAAATCCGAGGGCCTGATCGAGGGCACGATCACCGAACAGAACGCCCGCGAGGTCCGCATCCGCGACAAGTCTGGCAAGGTGATTACCGTATCGAGAAAGGACATCCAGGCGATCAATCGGGCGCGCGGCATGAAGACCCTCTACGAAGAGCGGCGCGCGGCCGCGGCGGCGAACGACGCCAAGGCGCAGACCGAGCTGGCGGCGTGGTGCGTGGAGCGCGGACTGCGGGAAGAGGCGCTGACCGCCTATGAAGCCGCGATCGCGGCCGGGCGCGCCGATCCGCGCGGCTATACGGGGCTTGCCGACCTCGCCCGCCGCGAATGCGACCTCGACGCGGAGCTGACGGTCCTCGCGCGCGCAGTGGCGGCCAAGGTGAGCGGGATCGAGGCCGTGCTGTTGCGCGTCGCCGAGGTGAGCCGCGCGCTCGGGCTGGTGGAGAGCGCGCAGAAGGCCCTGGAGGCGGCGACCAAGGCCCATCCGACCCTCGCCGAGGGCCGGCTGCGCTACGGGCTGGCCCTGATCGACGCCGGGCGCCTCGAGGCCGCCGCGGAGCAGGTCGGCCGCGGCGTCGAGCTGGCGGGCACGGACGCCGCCGCCGCCCCGCTCTCCGCCTTCGCCGCCGGCATGCTCGCGCTCGCCAGGAACGATCCGCGCACCGCCGTGCCGCTCCTGGCCAAGGCGGTCGCCGGCGCGCCCGCGCCCGCCCCGGAGGCGCCCACCGCCTCGCCCTTCGCCTCCGGCGTTTACCCGGACGACCTCGCCTGGCCGCGGCTTGCGCACGGGTCGGCCGCCGCCCACCTGGAGTCCTGGAGCGAGGCGGCGGCGAGCTTCGTGGACGCGATCCGCGTCGCGCCCGACGATCCCCGCGGCTGGACCGCGCTCGGCACCCTCTACCTGCTCGCCGACCGCCTACCGGACGCGCGTGTCTGCTACGCCGAAGCCGTCCGCCGCGACCCGTCGGCCGCGACGCCCGCCGCCGCCCTCGCGGTCGTGACCTTCCTGGAGGGCAAGCCGGACGAGGCGTTGACTCAGGTAACTGCCGCATTGAACGCCGATCCGGAGGACGGCTACGCGCGCCTCGTGCTCGGCTACCTGCTGCTCGCGCGCGAGGAGGCCGAGAAGGCGCTGCCGGAGCTCGCGGCCGCCCTGCGCGCCGGCGGGCGCTATCCGCCCACGCTGTACCTCCTGGGCGCCGCCGCCATGCGGCGCGGCTCCTACGGCCTCGCCGCCGGCGCCTTCGAGAGCGTGCTCGCGGCCGACACCACGCGCCCCGAACTGCCCGCCGCTCTCGGACTCGCGCTCCTCGGCCGCGGCGATTTCGAACGGGCCGAGCCGTGGCTCCGCCAGGCCCTGCGGCTGGCGCCGGAGCATGCGGCGGCGCTCGAGGGCGCGGCCTGGCTCGACTACCAGGCGCGCCGCCCGGCCGAGGCGCTCGCCCGGCTGGAAGCGGTGGCCGCCGCGAGTGGCGGGGCCGACGCCTACGCCGCCCGCGCCCTCACCGTCATCAAGGAGTCCGCCGGCCGCACCCTCTGGGAAGACGACTTCGATCGGCCCGACGCCGAAGACCTGGGCAAGGGCTGGTTCGAGAGCGAGAAGTTCGGGGTCGAAGCGCGCGTGGCCGGACGCGCGGTCCGCTTTTCCGGCACGCAGGCGATCGAAGACGGCGGCGAAGCGGCTGCCGAGCGCGTGGTGCGCACGGATGCCTTCGCGCGCGTCGAGGCCGAGCTGGAGCTCGCCGACGCGGGCGCGGCGACGATCGGGCTGCGCGTGGCCGCGAAGGCCGCGGGCGGCGTCGGCGGGCGTCCGGCCGGGTTGCGCTTCGGGCGCACCGGCAAGGGCAAGCTCGTGGTCGCGGTTTCGGTCGAGGGCGAACTGGCGCCGAAGTGGCGCGAACTGGGTGACGCACCGGCCGGCCCGCGCTTGCGCCTCGGCATCGAACGAACCGCGAGCGGCGCGGAGTCCGAGTACACGCTGCTGGTCGACGGCAAGGCCGTCGGCACCCAGAAGGCGACGATGCTCGACGCCGGCACCGAGAACCTCACCTGCGGCGTCTTCGGCGCCGCCGCGAAGGGAGAGCGGTGGGCGGCGGGGGTCGTCAGGTTTCGGCTGATCGAACGTAAGCGGAGGTAGCGTGGGACCCGCGGCGGGCGGATTGTCTCACTGTGGGATTGTCTCATTGTCACACTAACGCGGGCGCGCCACTGGGGAGTGCCGAGACGATTGCCAAACAGCGACCCGAAGATGGGCTGGACCCGGACCTCGATCCGTCCCTGCGCCCGCCACCGGGATTCGCGTAGGGGCGGGCCTTGTGCCCGCCCCGCATGCGCGCGAGCATTGCTTGGGGGAACGAGGGCGACCACAAGGGTCGCCCCTACGACGGATTCGTCGATCGCGGCCGATTCCAGCCTGGCTTCGGGTCAGTGTTCCCAATTGGTCCTTCGGACAGTTGCGACAGGACGAGGATTTCGGCCGGGTACGCCCGTGTGGCATGAGGAATCCAATGAGACAATGTGACAATGATCCAATGCGACAATCCCCCCGGGGAGGTTCCCGCATGCATCGTTCACCCGGCCGCGCGCGCGGCTTCACGCTCATCGAGGTCCTCATCGTCATCGCCATCATCGGCATCCTCGCGGGGCTCGCGGTGCCGGCGCTGGTGGGCGCGAAACGACAGTCCCGCATCCGGGCCGCGCAGGCCGACCTGTCCGGCCTCAAGGCCGCACTCGAAGTCTATAACACCCGCTTCGGCGACTACCCCCCCTCCTCGCTGGCGGCCTACGGCGTCAAGGTGAACGAGACCAACAACGGCGTGGAGAGCCTGGTCGCCTGCCTCCAGAGCACGCTCAAGAACGGGCCCTTCGGCGACTGGAAGGAGGAGCGCTACGTCAACCTCGACGAGGACGACGCAGGGAAGAACCTGACCTCGTGGTGGTTCGGCGACACGCAGCTCCGCGAGCTTGCCGACGACTGGGGCAACCCGTACGTCTACTACCACTGCCGCGACTACGCTCAGCCGGACGCCGCCGCGCAGTACACGGTGAACGGCGCGACGGTCGAGACCGCGCCCGGCAAGAGCGAGAAGACCAAGGCCTACCACAATCCGCGCACCTACCAGATCTGGTCCTGCGGCCCGGACGAGACCAACCAGAACGGCGAAGAGGACGACGTCCATGCCTGGTAGCGGGTCCGCGGGCGG
This sequence comes from Planctomycetota bacterium, assembly GCA_016220045.1. Classification (GTDB taxonomy): domain Bacteria; phylum Planctomycetota; class MHYJ01; order WSZJ01; family JACPWG01; genus JACRIP01. Next base: position 35 of record JACRIP010000006.1, on the reverse strand, counting down.
ACGCCCGGGGCATCCTCGGGGTTACACCCTGCTCG
>JACRIP010000005.1 GCA_016220045.1 Planctomycetota bacterium | reverse complement strand
GGGTGGCCACCGGACGTTCGGCGGCGGACCAGTCGGCGCTGACCGGCGAGTCGGCGCCGGTCGACAAGCGGCCGGGGGACGAGGTCTACGGGGGAACGCTGAACGGCGATGGGCTGCTGGAGATCGCGGTCGCCCGGCCCGCGCAGGACGCGACGCTGGCGCGCATGACTCGCATCGTCGAGGAGGCGCAGGCGCGGCGTGCGCCGTCGCAGGCGAGGGTGTACCGCTTCGCCGCCTGGTACACGCCCGCGGTGATCGGGATCGCCTTCGCCGTGGCGGTCGGGCCCTGGCTCGCCGGGGCGGCCTTCGTGCCCTGGCTGCGGCGCGCGCTCGTGCTCCTGGTCATCGCCTGCCCGTGCGCGCTCGTGATCTCGACCCCGGTCTCGATCCTGGCGGCGGTGGCGAACGCCGGGCGCCACGGCGTGCTGATCAAGGGCGGGATCTTCCTGGAGATCCTCGCGTCGGTCCGCGCCTTCGTCTTCGACAAGACCGGGACGCTGACGCGCGCGCGGCCGGCGGTGACGGAGATCGTGCCGGCGGCGGGCTGGACCGAGGCGGCGGTGCTGGAGCTGGCGGCGTCGCTGGAGTCCGGGTCGGACCATCCGGTGGCGCATTCGCTGGTCGAGCGGGCGCGCGCGCGCGGGCTGACGCTCGCCGCGCCGCACGATTTCCGGGCGCTGCCGGGGCTGGGCGCGCGCGGGCGGGTGCGCGGCCGGGAGTTGTTCCTGGGCGGGCGGCGGATGATGCGCGAGCTGGGCGCGGAGCTGCCGGCGGGGCTGGCGGCGGAGGCCGAGCGGATCGAGGCCGCGGGCGCGTCGCCGGTCCTCCTGTGGGACCCCGAGGGCGCCATCGGCGTGCTCGGGATGGCCGACCAGGTGCGCGATCAGGCGGCGGCGGCGGTGCGCGACCTCGGCGCCGCGGGCATCGAGGCGGTCACGATGCTCACCGGCGACAATGCCCGCACGGCGCACGCGGTCGCGGCGGCGGTCGGCATCGCGGACGTGCGCGCCGGGCTGTTGCCGCAGGAGAAGGTACAGGCGGTCGAGGAGCTGCTGGCGCGACACCGCGTCGTCGCCATGGTGGGCGACGGCGTGAACGACGCCCCGGCCCTCGCCCGCTCCTCGCTCGGCATCGTGATGGGCGCGATCGGCTCGGACGCGTCGCTCGAAACCGGCGACATCGTGCTGATGAGCGACGACCTCAGCCGGCTGCCCTTCCTGGTGCAGCTCGGGCGCGCCACGGTGAGCGTCATCCGGCAGAACATCGCGGCTTCCGTCCTGGTCAAGAGTCTTTTTTTTCTGATGACGCTGTCGGGCTGGGTCAACCTGTGGCTGGCGGTGGCGTCGGACCTGGGCGTGTCGCTCCTCGTGACGCTCAACGGGATGCGGCTGTTCGAGCGCGGAAGGATCGCCGCGCCTCTCCCGCATTCGAACGACGAGGGGGCGTGCCATGATCACGATCACGGCGCGCATTCTCACTGAGTCGGACGCGGCGTTTAACGCCGTTAAACGCCGCCGTCCGTGGCGGGCAAAGGACCGACGATGAATGAAGATTCCACGCCGGTGAGCGAGACCCCGTGGCCGCCCGAGTCGATCGACGGCTGCCGCATCCTGGAAGAGTGGGGGATCTGGCGCGAGCTGGCGCTCTTCAAGGGGCGCGATCGCGACGGCGCCACGCAGGTGCTCGTGGCGGTGCCGTTTGATGAAGCGCAGGTCGCGATGAACGTGGACGCGATGCGTTCCTTCGACCACCCGGACATCGTGCGCACGTTGCGGGTGGTGGAGTGGGAGGAGCGCCAGGTGGCGATCTTCGAGGCGCCGGGGGGCGAGACGCTGCGTCGCCGGCTGGTGCGCGAAGTCCGGCTGGGGGTCGGGTCGGCGCTGAATCTGCTGGCGCAGGCGGCGGCCGGGCTGCTGGCAGGCCAGGCGCGCGGGCTCTGGCACGGCGGGCTGGATCTGGACGCCGTGCTGCTCACCGACGGCGGCGACGTGCGGCTGCTCGGGCTGGGAGTCCAGATCGGCGCCGAGGGCGAGTGCGTCCCCGACGAGGTCCCGTTCCGCGCGCCCTATTTTCATCCGCAGCGGCGACAGGGGGACTGGCGCGACGACGTGATGGCGCTGGGCGTGATCACCTATACGGCGTTGACCGGACGACCGCCGCTCGCGGGGAAACCGGTGGCCGAGCTTTCGCGCGGGCTGCGACGCGGCTCGTGGCCGCTGGGCGACCTGGGCGGCGCGGAGCCGCTTGCGCGCCTGGAGCGGCTCTTCGAGCGGGTCTCGGCGGTGCACCTGGGCACGGGCATCCGTTCCCTGACGGACCTCCTGCTCGAGATCGACGCGGCGCGCAAGGAAGCGATCGCGCGTGGGCTCCTGGCCGAGGAATCGGCGCTCACCGAGAAGGACCGCATTCAACTGCGCATGGAGGTCCTGGCGCGGACGGACGCGAGCGCGCCGCCGACGGGCGTGGTCGAGCGGCTGCGCGCGGTGGGCGCCGGGCTGCGCGAACGGCTGCCCTGGGCGCGGCTGGCCTTCGGCGCGGGTCCGGCGGCGGCCGCCGTGCGGAGCCTGGTGCTGTTCGGGCCGCGCGACGCCCGGGAGCCGGCGGCGCAGGCGGCCTCCTGGCGCGGCCCGCTGCCGGCGGCCGAAACCGCCCTCGGCGGCGACGGGTGGCGCGGCGCCGGCCCCGACCCCGGCGCGCTCGACGGCGCCGCCGCGGCGCAGGCCGAAGCCGCCTTCGGCCGGGCGCAGGCCTTCCTACGGGCATTCCCCGAGGATCGCAAGGGGGCCGAGGAAGCGCTGAAGCGCGTGGCCCTGGCGCAACCGGAAGGCCGGCCGGCCGAAAGGGCGGCCGAGCTCGCCGGTCATCTGCGTGCCGGCGCGCCGGACGGCGCGGTCATGGCCGCAGCCGAAGCCGCCGCGCGGGCGGCCGGGGTCTTTCTCGACTGGGAAGAGTTCGCCACCGCGCGACGCGTCTGGGAGGAGCTGAAGGCGCGCACGACGGACGGCCGGCTCGCGCTGCGTGCGGCGGCCGAAATGCACGCAATCGAGAAGACCTGGGCGGCGCGCAACTCGGAACTGCTCGACCAGGCGCGCTCCCTGGTGCTCACCGGCGATCGCGCCGGGGCGCGGGCGCGCGCGGAGAAAGTCGCCGCCCGGCCCGCCAGCGCCGCCGAGGCCGACGAGGCGCGGCGCGTGCTCGAGGAGTGTGGAAGCGCGCCGGCCGGAGGCTCGTGAGCGGATACCTACTGGACAACTTCTTGATGTCGGATCATGATCCCGTCGCGGCCCAGACCACGGCCGGCGACGTTTGGGCGTTTGGACGTTTAGGCGTTTGGGTCTGTTGAACTCGAGGATAAAGCCCCAGTCCTCACCCTGACCCCTGACCCCTGAGCCCTTGGTCGTTGGGTTTCCGGCGGGCGCCTGCCATTGAAGATTGGATGATCTGATGGACAAAGAGGCCTTTCTCAAGACCATCGACCAGATCAAGCGCTCGCGCACGGTACTGATGGACGAAATCGGCAAGGTGATCGTCGGCCAGACCGACGTCCTGCGCCAGATGCTCGCCTCGGTCTTCGGGCGCGGACATTGCCTCCTGGTCGGCGTGCCTGGGTTGGCGAAAACCGCCATGGTCAAGGCGCTCTCGCGCCTGCTCGCCCTCACCTTCAAGCGCATCCAGTTTACCCCTGACCTCATGCCCTCCGACATCACCGGCACCAACATCCTCGAAGAGGACTCGGCCGGCCGCCGCGAGTTCAAGTTCGTCCAGGGCCCGCTCTTCGCCCACATCATCCTGGCGGACGAGATCAACCGCGCCCCGCCCAAGACCCAGGCGGCGCTCCTGGAGGCGATGCAGGAGCGGACGGTCACGGTCGGCAAGCAGACCTACGAGCTGCCGCGCCCCTTCTTCGTGATCGCGACCCAGAACCCGATCGAGCAGGAGGGGACCTACCCGCTGCCCGAGGCGCAGCTCGACCGGTTCATGTTCAATATCCAGGTCTCCTACCCGTCCCTGTCCGAAGAGGAGCAGATCCTCACGGCGACGACCGGCGGGGATGCGCCCGAGCTGCGTCCGGTATTGACCGGACGCGACCTGCTGACCATCCAGTCGGCGGTCGAGAAGGTCGCGGTTTCGCAGTACCTGATCGGCTACGCCGCCCGGCTGGTGCGCGCGACGCGGCCGAAAGAGCCGGAGGCGCCGGATTTCGTCAAGCGCATGGTGGAGTGGGGGGCGGGTCCGCGCGCGGGACAGTACCTGGTGCTGGGCGCCAAGGCGATGGCGGCGATGGACGGCCGGGTGAACGCCTCGATCTCCGACGTGCGCGCCGTGGCGGTGCCGGTGCTGCGCCACCGGCTGGCGACCAATTTCCAGGCGCAGGCGGAGGGGATCGACTCGGTCGAAGTGGTCAAGAAGCTCCTCACGGTGGTGGCGGAGCCGAACGTGCCGAAGTACGAGGCGTGAGGACGGCGATGGACGCATCCGGTCGTGTGGGACGGGGAGTGGCGGCGGCGCTTGCCGTCGCGCTCTTTTTCGGCGCGGCGCCCGGGCGTGCGCGGGCCGCGGAGGTGACCGGCGCCGACGTCGCGCGCGCGGTCGAACGCGGGATCGGCTACCTGCGCGCCCACGCGGAGGAATCCATCGCCGGATACGGACAGTACCAGAGCGGCGTGCTCGCCCTGCGCGCGCTGGCGCTTTTCACCGCGGGGGTGGACCCGCAGAAGGACGCGCTGCTCGGCTCGGACCTGGCCGCGGTGGCCGCCGCCCAGTTCCAGTACACCTACAGCGTCGCGCTCAGCGCCATGCTGCTGGCGGCCGTGGACCCGGTCGGGTATCGGGCGCGGATCGAGGCGATGGCGGACTGGCTGGTGAAGGCCCAGAACCCGGAGGGCACCTGGACGTATGGGCAGGGTCAGCGCGGCTCGGGCGACAATTCGAACACGCAGTTCGGCGTGCTCGGCCTGTACGCGGCGCAGGAAGCGGGCGTGGCGGTGCCGGCGAACGCGTGGGAGCGGACGGTGAAGTTCTTCACCGGCACGCAGAACCGGGACGGGGGGTGGGGGTACACGGCGAACGCGGCCTCGATCTCCTCCATGAGCGCGGCGGGGACGGCGAGCCTCCTGATCGCGCAGAACCGCCTGGCGGGCGCCCGGGCGTGCGGCGAGCAGCCGTTCGCCGACAGGATCAAGTTGGGGCTGGCTACCGTCGGCAAGCAGTTCGAGGCCTTCCTGCGCCGCGGCGGGCAGATGAACCATCTCTACTACTACCTCTACGCGGTCGAGCGCGTCGGCATCCTTTCCGGTCGCAAGTACCTGGGCGGGCGCGACTGGTATCGGGACGGCGCGAGCTACCTCGTGCGCGAACAGCAGCCCGACGGCTCCTGGGCGAGCACCGGCAACGATACGGTAGACACCGCACTCGCGATCCTCTACCTGGCGAAAGGGCACACGCCGCTCCTGGTCAACAAGCTGGAGTGGGAGGGGGACTGGAACGACGATCCCTCGGACCTGAAGAACCTGCTGGAGTATTCGACGCGCAAGCTCGGGCGCCGCTTTTCCTGGCAGGTGGTCTCGACGGCGGAACCGGCGGAGGAACTCGGGTACGCCCCGGTGCTCTACCTGAACGGCCACACGGCGCCGCGGCTCGGACCGGACGCGATCGAGAAGCTGCGCGCGTTCGTGGACGGGGGCGGGCTGATCTTCGCCGAGGCCTGCTGCGGTAAGCCGGATTTCGATCGCGGCGTGCGCGAGCTGGTCGAGCGGCTGTTTCCGGGGCGCAAGCTGGAGCGGCTGCCGGCCGACCACGCGGTCTATCGCGTCCAGTTCAAGCTCGACGATCCGGCGCTCAAGTTCCTGGAAGGCGTCACCTACGCCTGTCGCACGGCGGTGATCTACAGCCCGCAGGACGTGTCGTGCGGCTGGGACCTGGGCTGTCCGGCCAAGAATCCCCTGAGCGAAGAGCAGACGATGCAGCTCGGGATGAACGTCCTGCTCTACGGCATGGGCAACGTGCCGTTGCGCGACAAGCTGGACCGGGAGGGCGCGGTCGGGGCGCGGACCGAGGAGCTGCAGCGCGACACCTTCGTGTTCGCGCAGCTCCGGCATGGCGGCGACTGGAATCCCGATCCGCACGCCTGGACGCGGCTGCGCGCGCTCCTCGCGGAGGAGCAGGGGGTGCGCTGCGCGCCGGCCAAACGCGCGCTGACCCCGAGCGACCCGAATCTCGCGAGCTACCCCTTCCTCTACCTGACCGGACATGAGGAATTCGCCTGGAGCGACGCGGAGCGTACCGCCCTGCGCGAGCACGCCACGCGCGGCGGGATGCTCCTGGTCGACTGCTGCTGCGGGAAGGCGGAGTTCGATCGCGCCGTGCGCAAGGAACTGGCCGCGACCTTTCCCGGCGCGGCGCTGGTCCCGGTGCCGCGCGCGGACCCGCTCCGGAATTCGCCCTACCCGGTGGGCGCGGGCCGGCTCAGCCCGGCCGCGGCCGGCGGCGGCGCCGAGCTCCTGGGCATCCGCCAGGAAGGTCGCTGGATGGTGCTCTACAGCCCGGTGGCGCTGCTCTGCCCGGTCGACGGACACCCGTGCCCGGACTGCAGGTCGTGGGTTGTTGAGGATGCGTCCCGACTGGCGGCGAACGTCGTGGTGTATGCGCTGACACAGTGAGGTCCGATTGGGTGATTGGGTGATTGGGTGATTGGGTGATTGGGTGATTGGGTGATTGGGTGATTGGGTGATTGGGTGATTGGGTGATTGGGTGATTGGGTGATTGGGTGATT
>JACRIP010000478.1 GCA_016220045.1 Planctomycetota bacterium | reverse complement strand
GGGATCGCGCGTCCGCGCCTCGCGCTCTGCGGCCTCAACCCCCACGCCGGCGAGGGCGGCCTCTTCGGCCGGGACGAGGAAGACGTGCTCGCCCCCGCGCTCCGCGCCGCCGCGGTCGCCGCCGGCGGCGACTCCGCCTGCGCCCTCGCCGGACCCCTGCCCGCCGATACCGCCTTCGCCCGCGCCCTGGCCGGCGAATTCGACGCGGTCGTCGCGCTCTACCACGACCAGGCCCAGATCGCCGTCAAGCTCCTCGATTTCGCCGTCGCCGTCAACCTCACCCTCGGCCTGCCCTACGTCCGCACCTCGGTCAGCCACGGCGTCGCCTACGACCTCGTGGGCCGGAACGCGGCGAACCCCCGCTCCCTCATCGAAGCCGTGCGCCTCGCCGACCGCCTCGCGCCCGTGCGCGCACGCGCCTCCCTCTTCGGGGCCATCTCGTGAACCGCCGCGCCTTCCTCAAAGTCGCGCTCGCCGCCGGCGGAGCCGCCGCGCTCGGGACCGGCGCCTACACCTTCGGCATCGGCCCCTGGCACGTCGAATTCACCCGCAGCGAAATCCACCTGCCCGGCCTGCCCCCCGCGCTCGACGGCCTCAAGCTCGTCCACCTCTCCGATTTCCATCCCAATCGCTTCATCTCCGCCGAGTACCTCGACGCGTGCATGGATCAGGCGAACGCCTGGGAGCCCGACCTTATCGTCGCCACCGGGGACTTCATCAGCTACGGGCCGGGGGATCTCGCGGTCTCCGCCGCCGCCCTTGCCCGCCTGCGCGCGCCCCGCGGCGTCTATGCCTGTGTCGGGAATCATGACTTCCACTTCGGCATCGCCGACGCCGTCGCCGCCCTGCGCAACGTCGGGCACTGCGAGGTGCTGGTCAACCGCAATACGCTCCTCCGTCCGCGCGGCGAACCGCTGCGCCTGATCGGGCTCGACGACCTGTGGTTCGGCAATCTCGACCTGCCCCAGGCGCTGCGCGGCACTGCTTCCGGCGAGACCCGGCTCGTGCTCCTGCACAACCCGGATTTCTTCGATCGCCTCGCGCCCGCCGGCGTGGACCTCGTGCTCGCGGGCCACACCCACGGCGGGCAGGTCTGCCTCCCCGTGCTCGGCGCGCCGGTCGTGCCCAGCCGCGAGGGGCGCTACGTCAAGGGGCTCTACCGCGCAGGCCGCACGCAAATGTACATCACGCGCGGCCTCGGCTGCACGTTCGTGCCCGCGCGGCTCGGCTCGCGTCCCGAGATCTCCGGCCTGGTACTGCGTCGGGCAACCGCCTGATCACCCGCCCGCGCCCGGCCCCGGACCCTTCGCCTCCGCCTCCGCCTCCGCCAGCGCCGCCACGTGCGCCGCCGCCGATTCCGCCAACGCCTCCAGATCGTACCCGCCTTCCAGCGCCGAGACCACCCGCCCGCGGGCGCACGCGCGGGCCAGCTCCGTGACCTCGCGCGTGAGCGTGCCGTAGTCCGCGCTTTCCAGGCAGAAGGACCCTAGGGGATCTGCCCGGTGCGCATCGAACCCCGCCGAAATCAGGAGCCACTCCGGGCGGAACTCGCGCGCCGGTCCGCGCAGCACCTCCGTGAAAACGCGGAGGAACTCCGCGCGCCCGGCGCCGGCCGCGAGCGGGCGGTTGATCGTGAAGCCCAGCCCGGCCCCCGCGCCCTGCTCGGTGCGCGCGCCGCTGCCCGGATAGAACGGGTAGCGGTGGGTCGAAAAGTACAGCACCTGCGGGGCAGCGTAGAAGGCGTCCTGCGTGCCGTTGCCGTGGTGCACGTCCCAGTCGACGATGAGCACGCGCTCCGCCAGCTTGCGGTCGAGCAGGTAGCGCGCGCCGATGGCGACGTTGTTGAAGAGGCAGAAACCCATGCCCGCGCGCGGCGTCGCGTGATGGCCCGGCGGACGCACCAGGCAGAAGGCGCTGGTCGCGCGCCCGGCGGCGATCTCGTCGATCGCGGTGAGTACCGCGCCCGCCGCCCGCACGGCGGCGCCGTACGATCCGGGGGCGACCCACGTGTCCGCGTCCAGCGCCCCGCCCCCGGCCGCGGCGAAGGCTTCGAGCGCACGCACGTACTCCGGATCGTGCACGGCGGTGATTTCCGCACGGGTCGCGTCGCGCGGGCGCAGCTCGCGCGCGGCGGCCCAGAGACCGTCCGCCCGCAGGCGGCGCACAATGGCCGTCAGCCGCGCCGCGCACTCGGGGTGATCCCCGGTGTCGTGATCGAGGAAGCGGGGGTCGTGGATCAGGAGCGTCACGTCGGCGACCTTGGCAGGCGAGAAAGAGGGGACCGGCACGCGGGACGGAGCCGATTGTCGGCCGCGGGGGAGGGATTGTCAACGGCGGCGCGCACCGGACGCCTGGAGGTGCGGCGCCGCGACCGCGGGCTGCGGGCGGCTGGGGCGGGTCCGCGCGCTGCCACGGCCCAAGTTTTCCTTGCGCCGGCGTCGCGGCGGGCCTACAATGGAATCCTGCGCCACAGGCGCAAGTATAATTACCATCAAGGCTTGCGATCCGGCGGCCAGGTCTTTCCGGAGTCCCGACGTGTCCAGCAAATCCCCCGACATGGTGGCGTGTCCGAAATGCCGCACGGGCAACAACACCTCGCGCTACCATGCCGGCGCGCGCATCAAGTGCGTGCGCTGTGGCGGGGTGATTACCGTACCCGGCGGGAAGTCGGCCGCGGCCAAGCCGGCGGAGCCGGAGCCTGAACCGAGCGACGAGGCCGGCGTGGACACGGGCGCGGAGACGGTCCCCGAGACCGGGCACCCGTCGAGCGGCGCACGCAAGGGAGCGAAGGCGCGTCCGGCCGCCCCGCCGCCCTCCTCGGGCCGCCGAGCGGGGGTCGGGGGGCGCGGCGCACCGCCGCCGCCGCGCGAGAAGGTCACGCCGCTGATGCGTGCCGCGCTCCACGCCCAGCCGCCGGGCGGCGTGCCGATGGAGCCGCCCTCCACGCGGCGGGGGAGCGGCGGGCGCGCGAAGAAGCGCGGCGAGGACAATTCCGCGGTCCTGGTCACCTCGATCATTGCCGGCCTGGTGGTCCTCGGCGGCATCGTAGCCGCCATGCAGGGCGGGGGGCACAAACCGGCCCCCGCGCCGACCGCGGGCGCACCCGCGGTCCAGCCGCAGCCGCAGCCGGTCGCGGCGACGCCCCCGCAGCCCCAGCCCGGACCCACCCCGCCCGTGCCGCAGCCGGCGAAGCCGCCGACCCCGGGCAGCGCCTCGCCCCCAGGTGAAGACCTGAAGCT
>JACRIP010000057.1 GCA_016220045.1 Planctomycetota bacterium | reverse complement strand
CGTAGGGGCGGACCCCCGTGTCCGCCCCGCCAGCTCGCCGATTCCGCCCTTCCCGCACAGTTTACGACAGCCTCTTCAGGCGGAACGAAGGGCCCCTGCGGTCGGCATTCGGCCGGCGATTTCGCCCGAAGCGGCGGTCGCAAAAGCCTCGATCGGGGCGGTGGATCTCGCATATCCCGCGGTCTTGTAGGGGCGGGCCTTGTGCCCGCCCCATGGTGGCAGGGCCCGCAACCGTTGCCAGGTCGGCCACGATGGGGCGGCCACAAGGGAGGGCCCCTACCAGTCCCGTTCAGTCGCCCGCGGCAGGCCGCGCGCGCGCCGCCGCCAGCGCGCTCACCTGCTGCATCAGCGCCCGGAAGGCCCGCACGTCCAGGCACTGCGCCGCGTCGCTCCACGCCCGCTCCGGCTCCGTGTGCACCTCCACCAGCAGCCCGTCCGCCCCCGCCGCGACCGCCGCGCAGGCCAGCGGCGCCACGTAGCGCCGCTGTCCGGCCGCATGGCTCGGATCGGCGACCACCGGCAGCCGGCTCCGCTCCTGCAGGATCGGCAGCGCCCCGATGTCCAGCGTAAACCGGGTCTCCGTCCCGAAGGTCCGGATGCCCCGCTCGCACAGGATCAGCCCCGGCTCGGTCGCGCCCGCCCACAGCCGACCCAAGAGCACGTGCTCCGCCGCCTGCAGGTACTCGTCGAGCGTGGCGGCGAAACCGCGCTTGAGCAGCACCGCCTTCCCGGCCGAATGGCTGCCCGCGAGCACGAGCAGCGCGGCGTTCTGCATGCTGCGCGAGCCGATCTGGATCACGTCCGCGTAGCGCGACACGACCGCGACCTGCGCCGGCTCCAGCGCCTCGGTGACGATCGGCAGCCCGGTCTGTTCGCGCGCCCGCGCCAGGTATTCCAGCCCCGCTTCGCCCAGGCCGCCGAAGACATAGGGTGATGTCCGGGGCTTGAACGTGCCGCCGCGCAGCGCCCGCGCTCCGGCCTCTTTCACCGCCGCCGCGATCTCGCACACCTGCGCCGCGCTCTCGACGCTGCACGGCCCCGCGATCACGGTCAGTTCGCCCGCCCCGATGCGGAGGCCGTTCGGCAGGGTCACCGGGGCGGTCCCGCACCCCGCCTGCCCGGCGGCGCCGTCGTACAGCCAGCGCCCGGCCGGCAGCTCGACCACCCGCCGCACCGCGGAGAGGGCGCGCACGCGCTCCACCGCCTCCGGACGCGGCGCGACCCCGGGCCACGCGACCAGCAGGCCCGGATCGTACCAGCGCCAGTCCGGCCCGGGCGCCGGATCGAGCCCCAGTCCGCGCAGGGCCGACCGGACGGAACCCGCCTCCGCCTCCGGCGCGAAGCAGACAATGATCCTCGTCGGGCTCGCTGGGGCCATGATTCTGCCTTCCCATTCTCGCCGAGCGCTGCGGCGCCGTTCAAATCACCGCCACCGCTTCCAGTTCCACCAGCAGCTCGGGCCGGCAGACGTCCGCCAGCAGGCATACCCAGGGCAGCCGCGGCAGGCTCAGGAGGCGCACGGCCTCCTCGACCTCGCGCAGAACGCTCGGTGTTTTACAGTAGAGCGTGGCGGCGTGAATGTCCGCCAGCCCGCCGCCGTCCTCCTCGAGCAGCGCGCCGACGCTGAGCAGCGTTTCCAGCGCCTGCGCCCCGGCATCCCCGACGTGCTTGGTCGCGCCCTGCGGGTCGATGCTCGCCGTGCCCGAGACGTAAACGGTCCTCCGCCCCTCCGTCGTCACCGACATCCCGCGCGAAAAGGCCGAACCGTAGCGGAAGGCGCGATTCTGCCGCGCGCTCGCCAGCAGCGGCTGGACGGAAACGTGATTGCAGCCGATCGTGTCGAGCGCGAACAGGTCCATGAAGCACTCCGCGCCCAGCGCGTGCCCCTGGATGCCCGTGCTCGCCGGGAAGACCTGGCCGGGCGTCTCGACCGAGAGCCCCTCCCGCTGGTAGTGCGCGGTCCGCACGCGATTGAAGTCGCCGTACCAGTCGAGCAGTCGCGCCAGGTAGATCCAGGTGCGGATGACTTGCGCGTAGGAAAAACCGTAGGCGCGGAGCGCGTTGCCGGCGTTGCGGAACATCAGGTCCGCCTGCGCCGGCCCGCCCGCCGGGAGGGCGCCGTCCGCGTCGGTACCGCGCAGGAACGGCAGGTGGAGGAGCCGGCAATCGCCCCACGTCCACAGGCGCCCGGCCGGCGCGCCCGGCCGCCTTGCCGTGCACACGGTCATCGACCCCGGCGTGTGCGGCGTGATCCCCCAGAGCTGGAGGCCGGCGAACTCCGCGCCGGTCGGGGAGGACGCCTCGACGTAGGTGAAGGGGCTTGCGGCATCCACCTGACGGCGGACATAGGCCGCGCGGCGCGCGGCGAGGATGCGCTCCCGCGCCGCCGCGGCGCCGAAGATCTTCTCCTGCATCGGTTGGAGTCCGCGCCCCGCGATGGCGTCCGCGGCGTCCGCGAAGGCCTGATCCGCGGCGTCCTCCGTCGTCGCGCCCGCGACCGCGGAGCCGGTGAGGAAATGCTCGGAGAACGACGCGCGCTCCGCGGAACGGAGTTCGATGCGGCAGGCGGTCAGGGGCGGTGCCGATTGGGAATACATGGGGCGTCCCCGTGGATGGAGGCTCAGCGAACTCGGTTGGAATGGCGCCTTCGGGGGCGGTCGCGAACGGTCACGCAGGGCGATGGATCTCGCGGCCCCGTCCGTCATGTAGGGGCGGGCCTTGGCCTGTCCCCCTGGTGGCATGGCCGACAACCGTGGGTTGGCCATGCGAGGGCGGCCACCAGGGCCGGCCCTACCAGACGACTCCCGTCACGGGCCGGGCGCGATCCGGCTGGCCGACCGACCGGGACGCGAAGGCTACTCGACGATCTCGAACGGAACGGCGGGCAGCACCCCGGCGGAGAACCGTTGGGGTTGTTGCGCCGGCTTCCCGTTCTTGCCGGGCGCGGCCCGTTCCGTGAACGCCTCGATGATCAGGTTGTCGGCCAGGCCGACGCGTACCCCTTCCGACGCGGCCTTCAGCACCAGCTCGACCGCGCCCGGCGAGACGACGACCTCCTGAATGCTGATGCCCACCGGCGCGCTGTCGAGCTCGAGCTTGAGGTTGGCCAGCGGCGTGCCCCGCGGGACCTGGATGCGCACCCGCGCCGTGCCGCCCAGCGGGATGCGCACCGGCGTCTCGCCTACGATCACCGGGCGCGCGGAGCGGCCCTTGGTTCGGGCGACCGATACGGCGAGTTCCTGAGCCGGAACCAGGTGCCGGTAGAGGAACGCCTGCATCATGTCCTCCGCCGGGACCGCGCGCCGGGTCACTTCCCGGTCCGCGAGCTCGGCACGCCCCTCCAGGTGGAGGGAGAGCGGCCCCGCCGGCGGCTCCGGCGGCGCCGTCAAGGTCATGCGCACCCGGTCGCGGCCGGCGGGGATGCGCCCGCCCTGCACCGTGAAGCCGGCCGGCGCCCCGACTAGGCGCACGTCGATGGCGCCGTCGAAGCCGTCCCTGCGCAGGGCGTAGGCGGTGATCACCGCGGAGCCGGTCGCGCGCAGGTTGAGGCTCGACGGGGTCACGCGCAGGGCGAAGTCCGGGCGCGGCGGGCCGAGGCGCAGGCGATAGGCCCAGGCCGCGCCGCCGCCCTGCTGCGCATCCGTCACCTGCACGCGGTAGACGCCGTCCGCGGGGAGACGGAAGCGCAGATACGAATCCGCCGGGTGCGTGACCAGATCCAGGTCGCGGTAGAGGTGCCCGTCCTGGTCCACGTGGTCGTCGTTCCAGGCCAGCACCTTCCCGGCGGCGTCGGTGAGTCGCAGCAGCGAGTCGAGCGGGGACTGGAGCCGGCGCGCCGTCACCTCGGCCACGATCTCCTCGCCCGCGCGGCCGGTGAATTCGAAGAGGTCCGCATCGTCGGGCCGGCCCACGGCGCCGTTGACGATCCGGGGTAGGGTGACCGCCTGGGCCTCCTGCCGGCCATCGTTCGGCTCGGCTTCCGCGCACTCCGGCAGGTCGTCGACCGCGTAGGTCACGGAGTTGGAAGGGGTCGCGTCGCCGGCCATGGTCGCGGTGCGGACGCCGGCCGCGCCCGCGCCGGCCTCCGTGTCCAGGGGCAGGCGGGTGTCGGCCAGGTTTTCGCCCGCGACCGTGGCGACCAGCTCCCGGCCGACCGGACCGCCGAGCGGGAAGATGCTCGTGATGTACGGCAGCTCCCCGACGCGGACACGATAGACGAAGTCCTCGCGCCCGCGGTAGATGGAATCCCGGATCTCGAGCCGGTAGACGCCGGTTTCCGGCACCGTGTAGAAGAGGACCGGATCCGGGGCGAAGCGGTAGTGATCGGCGAAGGCGACTTCCCGGCCGGACGGATCGAAGAGGGCCAGGGTGGCCGAGAACCAGCCCGGAACGGCGTCGGCCAGGTAGGGGACCAGGTGGCGGGCGGAGGTCTCGATCACAAGTCGCTGGCCGGCCTGCGCGCGCAAACTGACACGATCGATGTCGCCCGGCCGGATCGGGCCGTTGAGCACGATGGGCAGCGCCAGCGGCGCGCCGTCGCGCGCCCGCGGGTCATACGGATCCGGTTCCGCCACCTCGGGCAAGGTGCCCACCTGGAAGCAGAGCGGATTGGTCAGGCCGCGCGGCGTGCGCAGCCGCAGTTCCCGATCGCCCGACGCGGCCGTGGGATCGATGTGGAGCTCGAGGTAGGCCGACTCGGCGAGCTGCGCGTTGGGCTGCATCTTGCGGTCGAGCCGGAAGAACCCGTTCTCGACGAAGTCCAGTTCGCGGAGACTGAGGCGGTCCAGGTTCTTCAGCAACGGATGGTTGTCGAAGATCGCGTCCTTCTTGGTGGGGGCGGCCGGGTCCTTGCTGGCGGCGGGCGGGTTCGCGCGCCGTCCGGCGGCCTTCTTGCCGCGCTGCTCGTCGCCGGTCGCGCCGGTCGCGCCGGCGGTCCCGGGTCCGTCCCCGTCCCCGGCTCGCGCGCCGTTTCGCGCCCCCTTGCGGGCTCCCTTCCGCGCCCCGGGACGCGCGTCGGCCGCGGGGTCGGTCGGCGCGGCGGTTCCCTCTCCCATCATATCTTCGCTCCCGGTCTCCGCCGCCCCGGCCGCGGCCTCGGCGCTCTCGGCCGGCGCTGCGCTCTGCAGCCGCGCGCGCGGGGCCGCCAGCCGGCGCTTGAGCTCCTCCCGCTGCTCCTTGTCCAGCGGCCGGAAGCGCCCCATGTAGCGCACGCTCGCGGCCGTCACTCCGGCGCCGGAAACGTAGACTTCGTCGACGCCGTCGAGTTGCTGTCCGCCCACGGTGAGCCAGATCGTGGAGCCCTGCTCTCCGCCGGCGGGGTAGACGTAGCCGATGTGCGGGTCGCGCTGGGCGGCCTGGCCCCAGGCGGTCGCCGCGCCGAGCAGCAGCAGGCAGCCCACGCACAGCAGGCGGGACACGGTCCTCATGATCACATGATCTCCTTCAGGCGGCCGCCGCTGCCGAGACTCTCGTCCGCCGCCGGGAGCACCCGGACGTCCAGCCCCAGCGGGTTCGGCAGCGGCCCCTCGGGGTCGATCCCGAGCAGTTCGTATACGCTGCCGATCAGGTCTTGCGGGTAGACGGGCCGGTCCGCCACCTCCTCGCCCCGGGCATCCGAGGAGCCGACGACCGCGCCGCCCTTGAACCCGCCGCCGCCGACCACGGCGCTGAAGCATTTGCCGTAGTGGTTGCGGCCGCCGTTCCACGGCGCTTCCCACTGAATCTTCGGCGTCCGCCCAAACTCGCCGCTCCACCAGACGATCGTGCTGTCGAGCAGACCGCGCTCGGACAAATCGGAGAAGAGCGTGGCCATGCCCCGGTCGAGATCGGGCAACTGCCGGCGCATGACTTCGAAATTCTGCTTGTGCGTGTCCCAGCCCCGGTAGTTGATGGTCACGTAGGGGACGCCGCTCTCGACCAGCCGGCGCGCCATCAGGCAGGACTGCCCGAAGGTGCTGCGGCCATACCGGTCGCGCATCTCGGCCGTCTCCTCGGCCGGATCGAAGAGCTTCTTCGCCTGTCCGAGCATCAGGTCGTAGGCGTTCTGTTCGCAGCGGTCGTGCTGCTGGAAGAGCGGATCGGCGGGCACGGCGCGGCCTAGGGTGTCAAGCGTATGGAGCAGCTCACGGCGCGCGCCCTGGTGTTCGTCGAGAATCCCCTCGGCGACGATCCCCTCCACGACGAACCGCGGCTGGTTGGGATCGCCGCCCGTGGCGAAGGGCCGGTAGCGCTGGCCGAGGAAGCCGGCTTCGTCGAAGCGGCCCTGCGGCGTGGTCAGGACGACGTAGGGCGGCGCGATCCCGCGGTACCCGTGGTCGTACCCCTTGAATACGGAGACTACCGCACCGGCGCTGGGATAGACCAGGCGGCCGGGCTTGCGGCCGGTCTGGGTCATGTAGGATGCGGTTTCATGGCCGTTGGAGCCGTGGAGCATGCTGCGGATGATCGAGTACTTGTCGGCCTGTTGCGCCAAGAGCGGGAGCAGTTCGCAGATCCGGATGCCGGGGACGTTGGTGGCGATCGGCTTGCTGAACGGACCGCAGTAGTCGTAGCCGGCCTCGGGCTTGGGATCGAAGGTGTCGAGATGGGAAGGGCCGCCCCACATCCAGATCTGGATGACGGAGCGGGCGCGTACCGTCGGCTCCGCGGCGCGCGCCGGCGTGTCCCAGCGCGGGCCCAGCAGCAGGCCGGCCGCGCCGAGCAGCCCCAGTTTCAAGGCGCCGCGTCGGGTCAGTACGTCACCTGATGGAAGGTCGCTCATGGTGGAGTCACCCTGTGTGGAGGTGCAGGCCGCTCAATGGCGGTAGAGGAATTCCTTGGTGTTGATCAGCGCCCAGACGAGATCGAGCGCCGCGGCTTTCGGGTTGACCTTGCCGGCGGCGACGTATTTCTCCGCGGCGGTCAATTCCGGCTGCGTGGGCTCGCGCGACAGGATGCGGACGTAGATGCCGCGGATCATGCGGCGGGCGTTTCCCTGGGTGCCCTGGGCCAGCTCGCGCAGCCAAGTGCCGCGATTGATCTTCTCCTGGATGTGGGTCGAATTGAGCAGGTGGAGCAATTGCCCGTCGGTGGGCCGGTTGTTCCGCTCCGCTTCCAGGCCGGTGTCGCGGGCCGGGCGGCCGAAGAGTTCGAGGAAGGGACTGGTGATGCTTCCGTCGGCGAGCAGGATGGAGCGCTGGCTGTCCGGGATGTAGGTGAAGGGCTCCGGGATCGCGCTTGAGTAGGCCTCGCCGGGTCCGCAGATCGCGCACAGGGCGTCGACGAGCACTTCCGCGTCCAGGCGGCGCACCGGGTAGAAGGCCGTCAGGGCCGCAGCCGCCGCGTCGTCGCTGCGCGGGATCGACGACTGCTGATAGGTGCGGGAGGTGAGGATCAGGCGGAAGAGCCGGCGCAGGTCGTAGCCGCCGGCCACGAACTCCCGTTCCAGGTAGGCGAGCAGCTCGGGGTTCGCCGGGGGATTGTCGGGGCGGATGTCGTCCGGCTCGTGGATGATGCCGCGGCCGAGGAGCCAGGACCAGACGCGGTTGACGAGGTTGCGGGCGAACCAGGGGTTTTCCGGAGCGATGAGCCAGTCGGCGAAGACGCGGCGCGGGTCGGTGCCGGGCGCGATCGTCACCGGGGTGCCGTCCGGCAGCCGGGCGGGGAGGGCGTCGGCGGGCGCCGGGTTCAGGCAGACGATCTCTTCCTTCCACTCGGCCGTCGGCTTGTACGTGATGCGCGAAAAAAAAGTTGTCATGTCGGCGCGGCGCTCGGCGGGCCAGGAGTCGAGACGGGCGCCCATAAAGGTGAGGGCGACGGCGGCGGCGATGCTCGCGGGTTCGCGGCCCTGGAGGGCGCGGTAGAAATTGACGGGTGGGACGCGGAAGTTGCTGCCGGAGGAGGTCAGGAGGGCGCGGGCGAACTGGTCGTAGGGGAGGTTGGAGCGGAGGGCTTCGAGGAGCCAGCGGTGGTAGGCCTGGACGGCGTTGGGCCAGAGGTTGATGGGGAACTCGGCCTTGACGCGGAGGAGGTCGCACCATTGGAGCGCCCAGCAGGCGGCGAATTCGTCGCGGGCGAGGAGGGCGTCGATCAGGGCGGCGCGCTTGTTGGGGCCGCGCTCCGCCATGAAGTTGCGGACCTCCTGGGGGCGGGGGAGGGTGCCGATGACGTCGAGGAAGGCGCGGCGGAGGAAGACTTCGTCGGAGCAGGGGTAGGCGGGTTCGATGCCGTGGGCCTGGAGGGCGGCGCGGACGAGGTCGTCGAGCGGCGTGGCGGGCGTGGCCTATGCCAACAGGCCATTGCCTTGCTCCTTGAGCGAAGCCTCCCGCTCACCCTCAAGTCGACAGCCATGACGCTGAACCAACACGAGCTCCTCCCCATCAAACGCCATGTGGAAACAATCGGT
>JACRIP010000484.1 GCA_016220045.1 Planctomycetota bacterium | reverse complement strand
CAGGCTCGTGTACATGGCGCAGTGGTATGAGCCACGAATTGTGGAGTGGTGTCAGGTGTTGCTGGATAGCTATCGTCATTGGATCGGACACGATCTGATGAAGCGGACAGCCGACGCAAAACAGCAGGCCTGTACGTTGTTCGAAGCATCCGTTGTCGTTGTGTCGCACGGTGTGGAGCCGGCCCCGCCCGTCGTGGCCCCCACTTCGTGGCCCTTCGTGGTCCCCCTTCGTGGCCCTTCGTGTTCCCGTCGTCTTTTCGTGGCCCTTTCGCCCGCCTTCGTGGCCCTCAGCCGCGACTTGCGTCCGCCGCCCCCCAGACGGTAGAATACGCCCAGCAGCGCACCCTCCGCACTACCCTCCACGCCCCCCCCACAACCACCGAGAGCCGCATGCGTAACCTCCCGCCTCGCCTCGCGCTCCTCGCCCTGCTCGGCCTCGCCGCCGCGACGCTCCTGCTCCTGCCGGTACCCTCCGCCCGCGCGGATGACGATGCCGCCCTCAAGGTCGGCCCCAGCCGCGAGAGCATGGAAGCCGCCGAACGCGGCCTCGGCTTTCTGGCCCGCGGCCAGTCGAAGGACGGCTCGTGGTCCAGTCCGGTAGGGTACAAGCTCAACGAAGAGTACATGAACAACGGGACCGACAAGGCGCACATCGGCGTGACCGCCCTCGCCTGCATCGCCCTCATGGCGCAGGGCAACACGCCCGACCGCGGACGCTACGGCGAGAACGTCGCCCACGGACTCGACTTCCTGCTCCAGTGCTCGCGCGTCCGCGGCGACGGCTACATCACTCAGAGCGGCACCCGCATGTACGAACACGCCTTCGCCACGCTCTTCCTCGCCGAGGTCTACGGCATGAGCCCGAGAGAGGACGTCAAGGAGGCGCTCAAGCGCTCGGTGGGTCTCATCGTGCGCAGCCAGAATATGGAAGGGGGGTGGCGCTACCAGCCCTTCGCGCGCGACGCCGACCTCTCCATCACCGTCTCCACCCTCCAGGCCCTGCGCGCCGCGCGCAACGTCGGCGTCTCCGTGCCCCGGGCGGTGATCGACAAGGCCCTCACCTACGTCAAGAACTGCGGACAGGGCGGCAGGAACGGCCAGAACCTGGACGGCTCCTTCTCCTACCAGGCCCTTCCGGCGCACCAGACGCGCACCTCCTTCCCCCTCACCGCCGCCGGCGTCACCTCCCTCTTCAGCGCCGGCGAGTACGACTCGGTCGAAGCCCGCCGCGGCCTCGACTACCTGCGCCGCAACATCGGCTCCATGCGCCCGGACTCGTACCACTACTTCTACGGACACTACTACGCCGCCCAGGCCATGTACCAGGGCGGGCCGCGCTATTGGAACGACTACTACCCGCGCGTCCGCGACGAGATCGTCCGCTTGCAGATCGGCGACCATTGGCTCGATTGCGTGAGCGCCAACTACGCCACCGCCATGGCCTGCATCATACTACAGGTCCCGAACGAGTACCTGCCGATCTTCCAGAAGTGACCCCGCACGGGGGCCCCCAGGAAGGCATCCGCACCCCGCGCGCAGGCGCAACCCGGCGTCCACCCCCCCCAGCCACGCCGCAGCGCCCCCCGGTCTCGCCCCTACTTCCCCTTGTTCTCCACGCCCCAGGCCTGCCACTTCTTCACCAGCTCCGCCCGCTTCTCCGCCGTGCCCGCCGTCTCCCAATCCGGCAGGTTCGCGCCCGTCAGCCGCTTCAGCCGCTTCGCCGCCGCCGCCCGCAGCAGGTCGTTCTGCCCTTCCAGCGCGCGAATCAGCCACTGCGCCGGGCTCTCCGACTGACGCTCCTGCCACCAGTTCTCCCACTGGTCCGGCGTGTCGAAGGTCGCCCCCGTCAGCTCGCGCAGCATCACCTTGAACCGCTCCTGCGCATCGCGCGGCAGGTCCGCGTTCCCCAACCCCGAGATCAGGACGTGCACCGCCGTCTGGTCCCCCAGGTCGGTCGCAAAGCGCACCGCCCAGGCGCAGAGCGGGTCGGCGGGGTCCCCGGCCACCTCGCTGAAGACCGCGCGTACGGTGGAGACCGCAGGCATCCGCTTCAGCCCTTTGAAGAGGCCCTCCGTGCCCCTGAACTCGTCCGCTTCGATCGGGCCGTCCGCGCGTTCGAATGCGATCCGGTAAAGACCCTGCAACGCCGTCTCGCGCAGCTCCGAGGCCTTGTCCCGCACCGTGGTCTGGAAGGCCGCAATCACGTCGTCGTTCCACACGCCGGCGCGCGCCAGGAGCCCCATGCCGTAGAGCGCCACCTTCTTCGAGTTCGCCGACGCGCCCTCCCCCTTCCAGGTCTCCAGCAGCGTGGGCAACCCCTCTTCCCGGAGCTTGCCCAGCTCCTCGGCCACCTTCTTGAAGTCGAACATCGACCCGCCGGCGAGCAGCTTGCCGAGCGCCGCCGCGGCATCGTCCACCGGCGGGGCCGTCACCGCCGCCCCCCCGGTCCCGGCCCCGCCCGCCCCCGGCCCCGGCCCGGACGCCTCCACCACGCTCTTCTTGAAGACGTAGATCAGCCCGCCGATCAGCCCCGCCACCACCAGAAGCCCCAGGATCAGCCAGATCCAGCCCTTCGGCTCCACCTCCTTGGGCGCCACCCACTGCCCGGTCGACAGGTCCATCCCGCACGCGATGCACAGGATGTCCCCTTCGTAGAGCGTCGCCGTGCACCCGGGGCACTTGAAACTCTTTTTTTCGCCCCGCGCGGTCATCCCTTCCATGGGCTTGATTTCGAACTCGGTCTGCCGCCGGGTGGTCACCGGGGGCACGCGCCCGCCCATGAGATCGTCCCCCAGCGGCGGCGGCCGCTTCCCGCTGCGCGTCTTCGACTTGGACTTGCGCGGCCCGCCCGCGGTGGAACGCGCCGTGCCCGCGGACCCGCCCGCCGGCGCCTTCACCACCTTCGACACCGCATGGCTGCGGCTCCGCGACTTCGTCCCCGCCGCCAGCGGGTCCGACTTCGCCTCCAGCCCCTCCGGCTTCAGCTCCAGCCCGGACCCCGCCAGCTCGCCCGCCTCCGGCTTCAGATCCAGCTCCTCCTTCGGCACCCGCACCGGCTTGGCGCAGGCCGGGCACTTGATCAGCTTGCCGGCATGCTCGTCCTTGACGGCGATGGACCGGCCACAGGCGCAGGAGAATCGAATGGGCATCCGGAACTCCGTCGAGCGGGGGCGGGCGGGGTCGGCGTGGAGCCCGGATTCTACGCACCGGCGGGGGCGCATGCAACCATTTCATCCGCGGTTCCCGCTCCCGCGGCGCTCAGCACCCCCATTTCCTTTGACTGTGCCCGCCGCCCGGCTATAATTCTGGCTTCCTTTCAGTTCACTCCGGGCAAGGGGCACCCCAGATCATGGCGATGAAGATCCTGCTGCTCGAGCGGGACGAGGCTCTGCGCGAGTCCTTCAAGGGCCTGCTCACCCAGACCGCGTTCGGCGTCGATCGCTGCGTAGCGAACGGCGACGAGATGCTCGAGGCCTACACCAAGTCTCCGCCCGCCGCCGTCGTCATCGACATGAACGCCCCGGGCCACAAGGACAAGCCGGGCGACGGCGGCATGGCCCACCTCAAGCGCCTGCTCGACCTCGATGCCAATGCCCGCATCGCCGTCACCTACACGCTCGAAAATAAAATGCTGGTCATGAACGCCCTCAAGGCCGGCGCCATCGCCAAGATCAAGAAACCCTTCCGCCGCGAGGAAATCATCGAGGCCCTCGCCGTCTGCACCGGCAAGACCAAGTCCGCCAACGTGAACCGCGCCGGCGTCCGGCTCAAGAAGTCCCTCGCCCTCAAATACAAGAAAACCACCGACGGCTTCTTCACCCGCATGCGTAACGGCATCACCGACGATATCTCCCCCACCGGCATCTCCTTCCGCACCGAGGAGAACCTCCAGGAGAAGACCTCCCTCAAGGTCGAGATCTCCCTTCCCGGCCAGCCCGCCATCGCCGCCAAGGGCCAGGTCGTCCGCGTCAAGCCCGTCGTCGGCCTCCCCATGGTCGAAATCGCCTTCACCTTCACCGATCTCTCGCCCGACGAAGCGGACCGCCTCCGGTCCTTCATTCTCCAAAACGTCGCCAAGATGTCGAGCTAGCGCGCCGTGCCCGCCGCTCCCCCGCCCGCGCCCGTCAGCACGATTCCCGTCACCGCCACCCCCGCCGCCACCCCCGCCGCCGCCCCCGCTCCCCCTCCCGCTCCGGCCCCCGCCGGCCGCGTCGTCGAGCTCGACCATATCCTCGTCGCCGGCGCCCGCCAGCACAATCTCAAGAACGTCACCGTCCGCATCCCCAAGAAACAGCTCGTCGTCTTCACCGGCGTCAGCGGCTCCGGCAAGTCCTCCCTCGCCTTCGATACCCTCTTCGCCGAAGGCCAGCGCCGCTACGTGGAGTCCCTCTCCTCCTACGCCCGCCAGTTCCTCGGCCAGATGGAGAAGCCCCTCTACGACCACATCCGCGGCATCGCCCCCACCATCTCGGTCGAGCAGAAGGCCGCCTCCAAGAACCCGCGCTCCACCGTCGGCACCATCACCGAGATCCACGACTACCTGCGCGTGCTCTACGCGCGCATCGGCCGCCTCTCCTGCTGGAAGTGCGCGCGCCCGATCCGCGCCCTCTCCGCCCAGGAGATCGTCGCCGAGATCCGGCGTTTGCCCGAGGGAAGCCGCGCCACCCTGCTCGCCCCGCTGCTCTCGAACCGCAAGGGCGAGAACCGCGCCCTCTTCACCGAGCTCGCCGCCGCCGGCTTCGCGCGCGTCCGCCTGAACGGCGAGATCGTCCCGCTCGCCCCGCCCCCCCGCCTGGACAAGAAACGCAAGCACACCCTCGAACTCGTCGTCGATCGCCTCGCCATCCCCCCCGCCGCGGCCGCGGCCTCCGCCGCCGGACGACTCACCGAGGCGGTCGAAACCGCCTTGAAGTACGGCAAGGGCTCGCTCCTGGTGCTACCCGAGGGCCGCGAGGAGTTCCTGCTCTCCGAGCACCGCACCTGCGCCGCCTGCGGCACCTCCTTCCCCGAGCTGACGCCCCAGTTCTTCTCCTTCAACTCGCCGCTCGGCATGTGCTCCGACTGCAACGGACTCGGCACCAAGGTCGAGATGGACGAAGCGAAGCTCGTCGCCGACCCGTCGAAGTCGGTCCACGGCGGCGCGGTCGCGCACTGGGGTTCCTGGGAGCTCAAGGGCAAGAGCTGGGAGCGCAACATCATCGACGGGGTCGCGCGCGCCAAGGGGATCGACCTGAAGCTGCCGTGGAAGGACCTGCCGCCCGCGCACCGCAAGATCCTGCTGCGCGGCACCGGCGACGAGCGCATCAAGGTCTCCTGGCAGCACAAGCACGGTTCGGGCTCGTATGCCTTCCGCTTCGAGGGCCTGATCAACGCCCTCATGCGCCGGATGAACCAGACCACCTCCGAGGGCATGCGCCGCTACTATCTCGGCTTCATGTCCGACCACCCGTGCGCCACCTGTCGGGGCACGCGGCTGCGCCCCGAGGCCGCGGGCGTCACGGTCGGCGGCCTCAGCCTGCCCGCCCTGTGCGCCCGCCCGATCGCCGAGACCCAGGAGTTCTTCCGTACCATCGACCTCGCGGGCAACGACAAGCTGATCGCCGCCGAGGTGCTGAAAGAGGTGTGCGGCCGCCTCGGGTTTCTGCTCGATGTCGGCCTCGGCTACCTCACGCTCGACCGCCTCGCCCCCTCGCTCTCGGGCGGCGAGTCGCAGCGCATCCGGCTCGCCAGCCAGATCGGCAGCGAGCTCACCGGCGTGGTCTACATTCTCGACGAGCCCTCGATCGGCCTGCATCAGCGGGACAACGCCAAACTGATCGGCGCGCTCAAGCACCTGCGCGACATCGGCAACACCATCCTGGTGGTCGAACACGACCGCGAGACCATGGAGGAGGCGGACCACCTGATCGACTTCGGGCCCGGCGCCGGTCTGCACGGCGGCGCCGTGGTCGAGGAGGGACCGCCGGCCGAAGTCGCGGCGCGCGGCCGCTCCCTCACCGCGCAGTATCTGAACGGCGCCCGCGCCATTCCACGGCCCGAGCGCCGCCGCCCGCTCGGCAAGGACCGGCTGCTCGTGCTCGGCCCGACCGAGAACAACCTCAAGGGCATGGACGTCGAGTTCCCCGTGGGCGTCTTCGTCGGCGTGACCGGCGTCTCCGGGGCCGGCAAGAGCACGCTCATCAACCAGATCCTCCACCCGGCGCTGGCCCGGCGCCTCCACCAGAGCGACATCGCCGTCGGCGCCCATCGCGGCCTGCGCGGGATCGAGGCCCTCGACAAGGTCGTGGATATCGATCAGTCGCCCATCGGGCGGACGCCTCGCTCCAACCCCGCGACCTACACCAAGCTCTTCGACCCGATCCGCGATTTCTTCGCCTGTCTGCCCGAATCGAAGCTGCGCGGGTTCAAGCCCGGTCGCTTCTCCTTCAACGTCGCCGGCGGTCGCTGCGAGGCCTGCTCGGGCGACGGCGTCAAGACCGTCGAGATGCACTTTCTCGCCGACGTCTACGTGACCTGCGAAGTCTGCCGCGGGCGGCGTTTCAACGAGGCGACGCTGGAGGTGAAGTTCCAGGGGAAGAACATTGCCGACGTGCTCGAG
This sequence comes from Planctomycetota bacterium, assembly GCA_016220045.1. Lineage (GTDB taxonomy): Bacteria > Planctomycetota > MHYJ01 > WSZJ01 > JACPWG01 > JACRIP01. The sequence continues at coordinate 648 of JACRIP010000484.1, read as the reverse complement.
CTGTCGGTCGAGGAGGCGCTCGCGCTCTTTGACCGCCACCCCGAAGTGCGGCGCATCCTGGCGACGCTGAACGAGGTCGGGCTCGGCTATGTGCATCTCGGGCAGCCCTCGCCGACGCTGTCGGGGGGCGAGGCGCAGCGCATCAAGCTCTCGCGCGAGCTGGCGCGGCGGGCGACCGGGCGCACGATCTACATCCTCGACGAGCCCACGACGGGGCTGCACTTCGAGGACGTGCGGCGGCTGCTGGAGGTGCTGCAGAAGCTGGTGGATACGGGAAATACGGTACTGGTGATCGAGCACAACCTGGACGTGATCAAGGCCTGCGACTGGCTGGTCGACCTGGGGCCGGAGGGGGGCGCGGAGGGCGGCCACGTGATCGCGGTGGGGACGCCGGAGGAGGTGGCGGCCAACCCGAAGTCGTACACCGGCCGCTACCTCGAGCCCTACCTGCGCTCGTCGGCGGACCGCACCCCGACGGCAAACCCCACGGCCCCGCGCGCTCGCCGCAGGTGATCCCCCGATGACCGCTCCCGCCCCCGACGATCCCGCGCCGCCGCCTCCTTCCCCCGCGTCGCCCGGCGCCGGCCCGTTCGCCGCGCCGTCGTCCCCCTCCCCCGCCGCAGCGGGGGAGGGCCGGGGAGAGGGTAT
>JACRIP010000483.1 GCA_016220045.1 Planctomycetota bacterium | reverse complement strand
CGCGCCGCGGCCACGACGGACGCGCCGGCCGCGCCCGCCGCCGGCTCGCGCTCGACCACGTCCGCCAGGACCTCCCGGCTCACGTCGAGCACGCGCACACTGCCCAACCGCCGGGTCAGCCGTCGCACCAACCGCGTCAGCCGCCGCCGCTCCCGCCCGCTCAGCCCCGCCACCACGTGCGGCAACACCGCCCGCAGCCGCCGGCTCGCCACCCGCAGCCGATGCACCGCTTCCACCCCGGCGCCCCTCGCCCCGCCGCCGCGCCCGGTGCCCCCGCTGCGTCCACTGCTCCCCGACAGGCCCGTGAGCCCGCGCAGGACCGCGAGCACCCGCTCCCGCATGCCCATCCCCACCGCCGACTCCGCCGGTCGCACCATGCACCACCCCGAAAGACACCTGGGACCGCGCTCAGCCTACGGCATTTGCCCCCAGCGCGCAAGCGATACGCAGCCCCATTGATTATCGGCACCCGCGTCGCACGCCCGCCACCACGTCACCGCACTCGCACCGTCCCCCTCCCCCGCCGCAGCGCGGGAGCGCAGGGGTGGGGGTAGGTCCGTGCCACGCTTGCGCCCCGCGGCCCCCTCTTCCACGCCCACCATCCGCACACAACTCCCTTACACCACGCATCCTACATCAACGGCCCTTTTCGCTTGAAAAACCCCCTACCCCCCCCTATAATCTCGCCCCTCTTGTCCCTCGACCGCCGCGCCCGGCGCGTCCCGATCCCCCCTGCGTTCCCTCCCCTGACCCCTGACCCCTGACCCCTGACCCCTGACCCCTGGTCCCCGACCCCCGACCCCTGTCTCCTCCAGAATCGGAGGGTGCTGGTTGAAGCGCCGCCGCGTCCAGTCCTGCCTGCACACCATCCTGACGGGTTGGTTCGCCGTCTTCTCCCTCTTCCCCCAGCACTTCGTCTGGGCCGATCAGGAGGTCCCGGTCGAGGAGATCGTCTTCCAGGGCCTACGCAAGACCGACCCCGTCCTCGTCACCTCCCGCCTCCAGACCAAAAAAGGCAAGCCCTTCTCCGAAGAGGTCCTGCACAACGACGTCCAGCGCCTCTACGCCACCGGCCTCTTCGCCGACATCGACGTCAAGCCCGAAACCAGCGCCGCCGGCATGCGCATCGTCTTCACCTTCCAGGAAAACGAAGTCCTCGAAGACATCACCTTCGCCGGCCTCAAGAACCTCTCCGAACGCGAGATCAAAAAAGACCTCCGCCTCCACACCGGCGAGACCTTCAGCCAGTACTACCTCAAACTCGACATCGAGTCGATCAAGGAACAGTTCATCGCCAAGGGCCACCAGTTCGTCGACGTCCAGCACCGCACCCGGCCCGGCGCCGCCGGCATCGTCCTCGAATACGTCGTGCGCGAGGGTCCGCGCGTGACCGTGGACACGATCAACCTCAAGGGCAATCACGGCCTCTCCGACGGCAAGATCGAGGAGGTGATGAAGACCAAGGAAAACGTCTGGTACGTCAGCCACGCCTTCGCCGAGAAGGAACTCGCCGACGATCTCGAACGCGTGAAGCTGCTCTACCGCTCCGAAGGCTGGCTCGACGCGCAGATCTTCAAGGAGGACGTCGAGTTCAACGCCGACCGCTCCGAGGTGGACATCACCATCCGCGTCGAGGAGGGCGCCCGCTACGCGATCAAGGACATCCGCGTCAGCGGCAACAAGCTCTTCACGGTCGAGCAGATCCAGGCCTGCATGAAGACCAAGCCGGGCTCGCCCTACGTCGGCCGACAGATCGATAAGGACATCACCGCAGTCCGCGACCTCTACGGCGAACAGGCCTACACCCAGGCCGAGGTCAAGGTCGACACGCCGCTCGCCGAGCAGCCCGGGATGGTCAACATCACCATGGCCATCGTCGAGAACAACAAGAACTACCTCGATTCGATCACGATCCAGGGCAATACCAAGACGCGCGACAAGGTGATCCGCCGCGCGCTCGACGTCTACCCGGGCGAGGAATTCAACCTCAAGAAGCTCAAGCGCTCGCTCTCGCGCCTGGAGGGCAGCGGCTACTTCGAGGACGTTTCCTTCCGCACCGAGGAGGGCGCCGACCCCGATCACCGCGAACTCATCATCGACGTCAAGGAAGGCTCGACCGGCTCCATCCGCCTCGGCGGCGGCTACAGCTCCAGCTTCGGCATCATCGGCCTCATCGAAGTCTCCCAGCGCAACTTCGACATCGCCGACCCGCCCAAGAGCCTCGACGACTTCCTCGCCGGCAACGCCCTCGCCGGCGCCGGACAGTTCTTCCGCGTTTCCGCCCAGCCCGGCGCCCAGCGCTCGCGCTACGGCATCGACTTCCGCGAGCCATGGTTCTTCGGCGAGCCGATCGGCTTCTCGGTCAGCGCCTTCTACTTCTCGAAGCGCCGCTTCTTCTTCGATGAGGAGCGCTTCGGCGGCACGATCGGCTTCGACAAGCGCTTCGACGACTTCCCGGGCTTTTCGGTCGGCGTCAATTTCCGCGGCGAGCGCATCCAGATCGGCAACATCGACAGCGACGCGCCCGAGGCCGCCTTCACGGTCGCCGGCGGCTCCAACCTGATCGCCCTCGAACCCTGGGCCGAATGGGACCTGCGCGACAGCGCGATCTTCCCGAGCGAGGGCCACGACATCCGCCTGACCACGACCGCCGCCGGTCTGGGCGGCGACTATTACTTCCTGCGCGCCGACCTGGTCCTGGAGAAGTTCTGGACCATGTACAAGACCGAGACCGACGGCAAGCACGTGCT
>JACRIP010000470.1 GCA_016220045.1 Planctomycetota bacterium | reverse complement strand
GCTATCGCGGCCTCTGCTCCCATCTCAGATCCTCGATGAAGGGGAGCGCATAGGCGAACTCTTGTCGAGCAACGCTCGAACTCGGGAGAGTTGGCACGAGTCGGCAGTGCCCATCCTGACCTCCTTAGGTTAGCGCTTATGCCCCTCACCCCTCACCCCTCGCCCCTCGCCCCTCACCCCTCGCCCCTCGCCCCTCACCCTTCCGCACTCCCCTATTTCTTCGCCGCCCGAATGTAGTCGGCGGCGATCTCCAACACCTCTCGCGTGTACGGGATCGACCCGAAGGGCTTCTTCTTCGCCGCCGCGGGCTCGCCTTCTTTCCCGCCCCCGCTCGCGCCCGCCGCGGCGCCCCCGCCGGCTGCGCCCGCGCCCGCCGCCGGCCCGTCGGCCTCTTCCCCCTGCTCCGCCGCGAGTGCCTTGCGCTCCGCCTGCAGCGAGGCGACGGTGAAGCGGACCGACTTCCGTTCCAGACGCGCGCGCGCCGCCTCGGTCTGCTGCGCGTCTGCGACGAGCTCCGGCCGCGCGGCAAAGCGCGCGCGCGAGGCCGCGGCGAGCCGCTTCACCTCCTCCGTCGTGAGGTTCCCGGTCCCGGCGAACTCCGCCCTGGCGATGCGATCGAAGGCGAGCGCACCCTCCGAGCGCGACTCCCCGTAGCGGTCGTCGTCGGTCCACGCGGGCAACGCCACGTCCGAGAGCACTCCGCGCGCCTGCGTGCTGTCGCCGCTCGGGCGGTAGAACTGCTCGACCGTGAGCTTGAGCGCGCCGAGCGACGAGTCGTTCTCCACGCCGCCGACCAGCGCCGAGAGGTTGAGAATGCGCTGCACCGTGCCCTTGCCGTGCGTGCGCGCATCGCCGACGATCAGGCCTCTGCCGTAGTCCTGGATCGCGCCCGCGAAAATCTCGCTCGCGCTCGCCGAGAAGCGGCTGATCACCAGCACCAGCGGCCCGTCCCAGGCCGTGCCCGCGTCGGTGTCCGGGTAGACCGTGACCTTGCCCTCGCGCCCCTTGACCTGCACCACCGGGCCCTGGTCGATGAAGAGCCCGGTCACGCCGATCGACTCGGGCAGGAGTCCTCCGCCGTTGGTGCGCAAGTCGACGATGACGCCGTCGAGCTTCTGGGCCTTCCAGCCGTCGAGGAGCCGCCGCATATCGTGCGTCGCGCTCGCCTCCCCCTCGCCGCCGGGCCGGTTCGCGGCCGCGTCGGCGTAGAAGGAGGGCAGGGTGATCACCCCAACCTTGAGCGCCGCGCCGCCACCCGGGGCCGCGGCGATCTCCACGATTTCGCCGCGCGCCGCCTGCTCCTTCAGCTCGACCTTGCGCCGCGTGAGCGCATAGACCACGCGCCCGGTCGCGCCCGCGGGCATCACCTCCAGCCGGACGAGCGTGCCCGCCTTGCCGCGGATCTTGCGCACCACGTCGCGCTGCCGCATCTCGACCACGTCCACCAGATCTTCGTGTTCGCCCTGCCCGACGGCCACGATCCGGTCGCCCGCCTTCAGGCGCCCGTCCAGCGCGGCGGCCCCGCCCGGAATGACCTCGCGCACGACCGTGATCCCGTCCTCCTGCGCCAGGAGCGCGCCGATCCCCTCCAGCGACAACTCGATGCTGATCCGGAAGTCCTCGAGCGTGCGCGGACCCATGTACGACGTGTGCGGGTCGTAGGCCATCGTCATCGCATTCAGGTACAACTCGACCAGCTCGTCGTCGCCGGTCTGCGGCAGGTCCTTGGCCAGCGTGCGGTAGCGCTTCTCGAGGCGTTTGCGGGCATCGGCTTCGGCCGTGCCGTCCGCGACCAGCCCGGCGATCTGATAGTGCACATAGGTTTGCCAGCGCGCGCGCGCGGCCTCCTCGTCCGGCGCCCAGACCGCCGCCTCGCCGTCGACGGTCACTTCCTCCTCCGCCGCCGGATCGAAGGGCGCGTTCGCGGCCGCCACCGCCCACTCCACGCGGGTCGCCACGCGCTCCAGATAGCGCTTGAAGACCAGGTAGGCGAACTTCAGGTCGCCGACGCGCAGCTTGTCGTCGAGCGCGGTCTCCTGGGCCGCGAACTCCGCGATGTCGGAAGCGCTGAAGTAGAGCTTCATGGGGTCCAGGCTCTTCAGGAAGTTCTTGTAGATCCGGCGCGAGGCTGCATCATCGAGCTTGCGGCCGGTGAGGTGCGCGGCGGAGAGGAGTTTGTTCACGTCCAGGACGGTGGCGCTGTCCTCGATCCGCGGCGCGGTCGGTTCGGTGCGGGCGAGACCGGCGGCGGCCAGGGAGAGCAGCAAGGCGGCTGCGCCCACGCGGAGGCGCGGACCGTTGAACGGCGAGCGGGAGGCGAGGCGGGCTAGCATGGGTGGATGCCCTAAGAGAGCGGAAGGTGTGGAGGATTGGGGAGCGGGGGGGATCGAACGCCGTTGGTTGTGCGGACCTACCCTCTCCCCGACCCTCCCCCGCTGTGGCGGGGGAGGGGGAACGGGGCTGCGCACCTACCCCCCTTCCCCCGCTGCGGCGGGGCAGGGGGACGGTGCGGGGACGGACAGGTGCCGGTGCTTCGGCGTCGGGATTGCCGACTTTGGACTTCTACCGCGTCTTGACCAGACTCGGCAGGAAGGTGGTCAACGGCGGGAAATAGGTAATCAACAGGACTCCGATCACGAGCACGAGCAGCATCGGCAGGATCGCGCGCGTCACCTCGATCATCGGCTTGTGGAACCGATAGGAGGAGAGGAACAGGTTCATCCCCACCGGCGGCGTCAGGTAGCCGAGCTCCAGGTTGGCCAGGAAGATGATCCCGAGATGGATCGGGTGAATCCCGAATTCCTTGCCGATGGGCAGGATCAGCGGCACCACCACGACGATCGCCGAGAAGATATCCATCAGGCAGCCGACGATCAGCAGGAAGCCGTTGAGCGCGAGCAGGAACATGAACGGCGAGTGGATCGAGGCGGTAACCCACTCCACGAGGCGGTCCGGAATGCGCGCGTCGATGAGGTAATTGGTGAAGCCGACGGCCACGCCCAGGATCAGGAGCACGCCGCCGACCAGGAGCCCGCACTCGGACATGACGCGCGGCACGTCCTTGAAAATCTTGAGGTCGCGGTAGAGCACGACGTCGACGAAGAAGGCGTAGAGCGCGGTCACCGCCGCCGCCTCGACCGGCGTGGCGAACCCGCCGAAGAGGGCGACGAAGGCGACGACCGGCAGGAGCAGTTCCCACTTGGCCTCCCAGAGCGCCCGCCGCGCCTCCCCCCCGTTGAACGACTTGTGGCCGCCGGGCGGGGTCTTCGGTCCGGCCCAGATGCCCCAGGCGGCCGTCATGGCGAGCAGCAGGACCCCGGGTCCGATGCCGCCGAGGAACATCTTCTCGATCGTGATGCCGCTGTCCTTGAAGTTGGCGTTCGCCACGATCGCGTAGAGGATGAGCGGCAGGCAGGGCGGGAAGAGGAGGCCGAGCGAACCCGCGCTGGTGACGAGCCCGAGCGCGTTGCGCTGCGAATAACCGGCGCCAATGAGCACGGGCATGAGCAGGGCGCCGAGGGCGAGGATGGTGACTCCCGAGGCGCCGGTGAAGGTGGTGAAGAAGGCGCAGGCGAGCGCGGTGACGATCGCCGGCCCGCCGCGGAACCAGCCGACCCACTCCTGGAAAACCCGTACGATGCGCTTGGAGGTGCCGCCCTCGGCGAGGAAGTAGCCGGCGAGGGTGAAGAGCGGGATCGTCGGCAAGGTGGGGTTGGTAACCAGTCCGTATTGCGTGATGGTCAGCGAATCGATCGGCTGATCGTCGCCCCAGAAGAGGATCAGCGCGGCGCCGCCGAGCGTGCAGAAGACCGGCGTGCCGAGCAGCGTCCCGGCGCCGAGCAGGCAGAGGGCGGGGATCCACATCTGCTCGTACGGCCAGGGCGGGCAGCAGCCGAGCCAGACAAAGTGTCCGGCGAGGCTGAGCACGAGCAGGCGACCCAACCACGAGGAGTGGCTGTGCCACACGAGGCGCAGCGCGATCAGCGCGAACCCGCCGGGAATCAGGAGCTGGAACATCCAGTCTTCGATTCCGTAGGCCAGTTCCCTCGGGTACTCGTAGCTGCTGGCGAGGAGCCGATAGCCGGCGATCCCGAGCCCGGCCGTGACGGAGACGGAGACGACGCCGGCGAAGAGGTCCGCGGCATCCTTCCAGCGCCCCTTGAGCAGGCTGGTCAGGGTCGAAAGGGAGAGCAGCCGCTTGTCGCGCGCCGCGAGCGCCCCGCCCAGCATGCCGACGAGGAGGGTGCCGTGCTGGAGGAACCCGCTCGCATTGCTGATGCTCGAACCCACGTAGCCCGCGTTTACGAGCTTGCGCAGCACGATCTCCGCCAGCGGCAGGAGCATCATGGCGGCCAGCACCAGCGTGACGAGGAGATTCTCGCCGCCGCGCACCCAGCCACGCCAGCCCGCGACCTCGACGTAGTGGCCGGGAATGTAGTCCACTCCGGGCGCAGGGGATTCGGGAACCGCGCCGGCCGGGCAGCCCGCCGCGGCCGCCGCGCCGGCACCGGCTACGGTCTCTCCCCCAGGCTCGCCCGCCGCTGCCCCCGCCGGCGCCGAATTCGTGTTCGCGCTCATTGCTTCTCGGCCCCGCCTTGCTTGCGGAATTCGTCGAGCAGCCGGACGACCTCGTCGTAGATGTCGGCCGGGACGACCGGGCCGCGGATCTTCGGCCACACGGCCTCGGCCGCGTCGCGCCAGATCTTCTCGGTTTCCGGGGTCAGGGCGTGGACCTGGAGGCCGCGCTTCTTCATCGCCTCCACCGACTCGATCGCCTCGCGCCGGTTGTCCGCCTTGATCGCCTTGCCGGCCGCGGTCGCCACCTCCAGGAAGGCCGGGCGGGCGGACTCGGGGATCGTGTCATACGTCTTCTTGCTGATCACGGTCGCGCCCACCAGCGGCGCCCAATTGATTTCCAGCATGTGCGGCGCCACGCTGTCGACCTGCGCCGCCAAGGCGTAGAACGGCACCATGGGCGTCGCGTCGATCAGTCCGGTCTGCAGGCTGGGCAGGATGTCCGTGGCGGCGAGCGGCACCGGATTGAACCCCGACTGCTTGAGCAGCGATTCCTGCTCGGTGTTGCCGGCCCACACGAAGAGCTTCATCTTCTTCAGGTCGTCGGGCACGAGGATCGGTTGCTTGGAGAAGAAGCGCACCCAGCTCGCATCGCCCCAGGAGAGCACGACGAACCCGCGTTCGAGCATGCGCTTCTCGAGCATGGGGCCGAGCTTCTGCCCGACGTAGTCCACCTCGTCCAGCGAGCGGAACATCATGGGCAGGTTCTGGAGTCCGGTGACCGCCGGATCGATCTCGGAGAGGCCGACGACGGTGAGCGTGCCCGCCTGGAGCTGACCGGCGCGGATGCGGCGGACCATTTCGGCTTCGTCGCCCATGCGGCCGTCCGGGTAGATGGTGAGCGAGAGGCCGGCGTCCGGGATCTTGCTCCACTTGTCGCCCATGTCCTGGAGGTGCTTGTAGGGGGAAGACCCCTGGGGGATGAGGGTGCCGAGGCGCACCTTGACGCTGCCGGCGGCCGCGACCGGCGCCGTCGCCGCCGCGACCGCGAGCGCGACGCCCGCCGCCGCGCCCGCCCAGGTGAGCAGGCGCCGAGAAATCCGCATCATGCTTCACTTCACCTTTGGTTCGGGTTGCGAACGGCCGGGCGCCGGCCGCTCGGGGAACATTCGAGGAGGATCGGGGCGAAGAGCCGCCCGCTTCAACCGCGTAAGCGGGCGGGAAATTCCCCCGCCCGAAAGGGCCCTAGTGTCCCGTCACAACGTCGTTGCTTGGGGTCGTTCGATTCGTGGCCCCTCGGGGCGCCTCACGAGGCGCCCCTACGCCGACCGGAAGAGTCGATGTTGACAGGACACTACGTGCCCGGATCGAGGAGGAAGAGGTCTTCGCGCCGCGTCTGGAGCCAGCGCGCGCGCCGTTGCATCACGAGATTGACCAGCCGATTCGCCGGGTTCGCGTCCGGATCGATCGCCAGCGCCCGCGCGAGCAGGGAGTCGAACTCCTTCACGTCCTGCTTCTGCACGCAGACGGCTTCGGCGAGGGAGACGAAGGGCCCGGCGAGGCGGCCGCCCGAGAGCTCGACCGCGCGTTCAAAGTGCTTTCGCGAGCGCAGGGCTGGGTCTCCGGTCTTTCCCTGACGCGACATCTCGTAGGTGATGAAGAAGGCGTGGATCGCGCCGGAGTCGAAGCTCTCGTCGAGCTCGAAGGCGCGGTCGAGCATGGCCTCCATTTGGGGGATCTCGGCGACGGTACTCGGCTGGTCCTTCGAGAGGGCGATCAGGGCGCCCCAGGAGATGGCGGTCCAGTAGAGGAGGCGCACGTCCTCCTTGACGGCCGGAAGGACGGCCTCCTTGGGTTTGGCGCGCAGGGCGGCCTCGAAGCCGGGGTGGGTGACCGCGAGCGCGCGCAGTCCGTAGTCGCGGGCGCGCCGGTAGAGCTTCGCGGCGCGGGCGCGCAGCAGCTTGGCCGCGGCCAGGTCCCGCTGCTCGAGCTCGTCGGCGTCCTGCTGGACGAAGGCGTAGGCGTACTGGGTGAAGCCGCTGGAGGCGGCGAAGAGCAGGTTCTGGTGATCGGGGACTTCGGCGAGGACGCTTTCCATGAGTTTGAGGCTGAAGGGCGCGGCGGCGCGGATGAGTTCGGGGTCGTCGTCGGAGGAGAAGGTGGTGCCGCTGCCGGCGAGGGCGTCGCCCATGCTGCGCACGGCCATTTTCTTGATCGAGCAGCCGGCGCCGGCGCCGCAGGCGAAGAGGACCGTCAGGAGGGCGGCCAGGGCGCGCGCGGGCGCGGCGAGTGCGGCCGGAGCGGGGCGACGAAACATGCGGCACCTCAGGTTGGATGATTTCCGCCAGGCTTCGTGAAAGCGCGTACGGGATTGCGGATTGCGGGCATCGCCCGAGTTGGCAACGGGGGCACACCGAGCCCCTGGTGGCCCGACTACGCGGATTGTCGATTGTCGAATTCCGATTGTCGATTTCCCGATCCGCCCACCCCCGTCCGGAGCGGCAATCGACATTCGGCAATCGACAATCGAAAATGCGTCGACCGGTGTCCGAACTTCGCCAACGGTCCCCTAGACCCCGGCCAGCTTCAGCAGGTAGGCGCCCATCTCGACGGCGCTGAGCACGTCCGGCGGCTTCTCGGCCGAACGGCGGCTGCACAGGAACACGCCCATCTCCGCGAGGTCGCGCGGCGCGCGCCCGTGGCTCGCCTTGATCAGGAGCGGGTCGGTCGCAAGCTGCTTGGTGCGCGCGTCCTGCAGCATCTCCAGCGGATCGTAGCCCATCTTGCGCACCGGATCGACGCGCCGCGCGAAGGCCGGCGCCTTCGCCTCGTCCGTCCACCACGGATGATGGAACCAGCGGTCGCGCGCCGCCACCGCGATCAGATCCCCGGCGCGCGGGTGCGCGCACTTGAAGTCCTTCTTCCCCAGGTCGTCGAGCACGGCTTCGATCCCCGGCACCTCGACGAGCAGGTCCTTGATCGGCTTGGTCAGGTTGCCGTTCACGAAGACGTGCGCGATCTGGTGGTCGACCACGGCGAACGCCTTGGAGTACCCGAAATCGATGTACTCCTTGCCGCCGATCTCGCGCACTTCGAGGAAGTACGTCTGGCGCAGGATGTTGTTGATCAGGATCGCTTCCTTGACGTCCGTCAGCCCATAGTCGGAGATGATCAGGAGAATACCTGATTTCTTGACGACCATGTCCATGAATTCCATGACCAGGGCGTCGATCTTGCCGAGGTCGATGAGGACCTGGGGGGAATTCACGCCGTACTTCTGGACGGAGGCCTCGAGCTGGGGCATGTAGGCGAAGGTGATGTTGGGGGCCTGCTCCTCGAAGACGGAGCGGGCGGCGCGCGCGATCCACTGGGAGGCCTGGAAGGACATGGTCGGCCCCCAGAGCCACTTGCAGTCGAAGGGGCCGAGGCTTTTGGCGAGCTTGGTGTAGAGATCGCGCGGCTTGGAGAAGCAGTCGGAGACGAACTCACCGCGCTCGTTCTTGAACGGCGCCGGAGAGACGTAGAAATCGGCGTCGCCGAAGAGCAGGCCGTGCATGAAAAGGGCGGCGACCGTGAAGTCGGGCTTGCGCTTTTTCGCGGCCTGCCAGAGGCGCGAACCGGCGACCTGGCGGGCGAAGGGCTCCTGGTAGCCGACTTCGTAGCGGTTGCGGTCGAAGATCGCGTTGCCGACGATGCCGTGGTCGGTGGCGGTCGTGCCGGTGAAGATCGACGCGTGGACGGTGGGCCCGAGGGCGGGAAAGGAGGGGCGCACGGCGCAGGACATGCCCGCGTCGGCCAGGCCCTTGATCGTCGGCAGGCGGTCCGCCCGCTTGAGCATGTTCGGCGACAACCCGGGGATGTCGAGGATCACCAACGGAGTCGGCATCCAGTATCTCCAGTAGGGAAACCGGGAATTCGCGCCCCCATCCGTGCGGTCCGAAACGCGCCTACCGCGGTTTCCCCTTCAGCTCCGGCGGCCAGAGGAAGGCGTTCTTCTTGAGCTCGCGCTTCACGTCCTCGACATTCTCGTTGATCTTGTGGTTCTGCAGCGCCTTCTTGATCTCCTCCTGGACCTCCTCGAGCGTCTTCTGCTGCGCCACCGTCTTGCTCTCGACCTTCATGATCCGGAAGGTCATGGTCTCCGCGTGTTCGAGGAGCGGACTCACTTCGCCGGGCTTGAGCGCGAAGAGCACCTGCTCGATCGAGTCCGGATAGGTGCCGCGCCCCGCCTCGTCGCACAGACCGTCCTGATCCGCCCGCACGGTGGAGATCCAGTGCGCCAGCAGCCCGAAATCGACGCCGGACCCCAGGAGCCGCAGGCAGGAGCGCGCCTCCTCCTCCGCCGCCGCGCGCGACTCGCTGTCCCGGTAGCGCAGAATGATCTGGCGCGGCTGCACCTTCTCCTCGATGTAGTAGTCCTTCTTGTGCGAGTCGTAGTACGCGCGGATGTCCCCCGGCGGCACGTAGATGTCCTTCGGCATCCGCGAGTCCATCGACAGCACGCCCTTCGCCCCGATCCGCCGCAGGATCACTTCGCGCACCGTCAGCTCGCGCTTGACCTTCTCGCGGTACTTGGTCGTCGTGGTCCCGAGATGACTCAGGTTCTGCTCGAACTTCGTCTGCCCGCCCGCCTTCTTGATCTCCTCGTTCAGCGACTTGTCCACCTCCGCTTCCGTGACCGTGATCTCGTCGATTTTCGCCTGCTGCAGCATCAGCTTCTCTTCGACGATCTCGAGGACGGTGCGCACCCAGCGCTCGCGCGCCTTGCGCTGGAACTGGTCCTCCGGATAGGAACGGGCCAGCCCTTCCAGCTCCGGCAGCACTCGGCTGAGGACCTCATGCCGGGTCACGATCTCGTCGTTCACCTTGGCGATGACGAAGGAGGCTTCGCCCTGCCCCTGATCCCAGAGGAAGCTCAGATCAAGGTTCAGCGGTTTATCGGGCGGTGGAGATGCAGCGGCATTGGGGTCTTCGGGCGCGGGCGCATCCCCGGCCTGGGCCGGCCCGGCCGCGCTCAGGAGGACGCAACCCACGACGACAATCAGAGTTATGGCGGCAGCGCGGGGGAGGGCCATGGCACAGTGGCTCCGGAGAGGGTGGGCAGAATCGGAAGGAGGATAGGACACCTTCCCAAAGGTGTCAAGTCTTTTCCGGGCTTGGCGAAGCGGCGGACGGAGGCTATAGTAGCGGGCCGTTCGCCGGCGCGCCCGGTCCGGTACCCTGCGACGCCCGTGAGACAGGAGAGTTCGACCATGCGCTTCAGCAAGATGCACGGCATCGGCAACGACTTCGTGATCGTGAACGGGTTCCGGGAACGGCCGGCGCAACCCGCGCGGCTGGCGCGCGCGGTGTGCGACCGGCATCGGGGCGTCGGCGCGGACGGGCTGATCCTGGTGTTGCCGTCGCGCACGGCGGACCTGCGCATGCGCATGTGGAATCCGGACGGGAGCGAGGCGGAGATGTGCGGCAACGGCATCCGCTGCCTGGGCAAATACGCGGTGGAGCGGCGGCTGGTGCGCGGTCGGGAGCTGCGCGTGGAGACCGGGGCGGGGCCGATCGGGCTGTCGCTACGCGGGCGGGGGGGGACGGTGCGCACGGTGCGCGTGGACATGGGGCGACCGCGGCTGGAGCGGGGCGCGATCCCGATGCGGGGCGCGGCGGGGCGGGTGGTCGGCGCGGCGCTCGCGGCGGCGGGTCGGACCTGGGCGATCACCGCGGTCTCGATGGGCAATCCGCATTGCGTGATCTTCGTGGCGGACGTCGCGGCGGCGCCGGTGGCGACGGCCGGGCCGGAGATCGAGCGCCATCCGGCGTTTCCGCGCCGCACCAATGTCGAGTTTGTGCAGGTACTGGGGCGCGGGGAGGTGCGGCAGCGGACGTGGGAGCGGGGGGCGGGGGAGACGAACGCGTGCGGCACGGGCGCGTGCGCGACCGGCGTGGCGTGCATCCTGAACGGCAAGACCGGGCGGCGGATCGTGAATCACCTGACCGGGGGGGACCTGGTGATCGAGTGGCCGGAGGAGGCGGGCTCGGTCTGGATGACCGGGCCGGCGGAGCACGTGTTCGACGGGGAGTGGTAGGGGCGGGACGGTGGCCGGTGGCCGGTGGACAGTGGACGGTGGGCCGTGAGCGGTGGCGCACCCGCTCTGGCCGTCGCTACACCGCCATGCCCAGGATTTCGCCCTCGAAGACCAGCTTGCCGTTGACCACGCCCTGCGCCTGACAGCGCGAGGTGCGCGCGCGCAGGTCGGTGTTCTTCGAGAGCAGGATCAGGCGATCACCTGGGAGCACCGTGCCGCGGAAGCGCACATGTTCGAGGCCGGCGAAGCCGATGAAGCGCCCGGGATCGTCGCCGAGAGCGCGCTTGATCCAGTAGGTGCTGAGCTGGGCGGCGGCTTCGATCATGATCACGCCGGGCATGAGGGGCCGGCCCGGAATGTGCCCGCGCACCCAGAATTCGTCGGTGCGCACGTCCTTGTAGCCCACGGCGATCTTGGTTTCGCGGTCGTACTTCACCACGGCGTCGAGCTGCTCCATCTCGAAGCGCTGCTGCAGGAAGGTGTTGAGCACCTCTCTCCCGGCTTCGACGTGATTGAAATCGACGGTGGCGAGATCGACCAGGAGTGGCGGCGGCATGAGGCCTCGGCGAATTGTAGATCGAAGAATATGGACTGTAGCTTGACGACCGGAAGAGTGAGCATGGGAGGCGGCGGCGATGGGCTGGCCCGGTTGGCGACAGCCACCGGCCACTGGCCACCGGGCGCCGACCACCGAGCACCGCGCACCGGGCCTAGTGTCCCGTCAACGTCGTTGCTTGGGGTCGTGCAATCCGTGGCCCCTCGGCGCGCCTCACGAGGCGCCCCTACGCCGACCGGAAG
>JACRIP010000485.1 GCA_016220045.1 Planctomycetota bacterium | reverse complement strand
TGGGAGGCGGCGCTCGCGGATTGCGGGGCGGCGCTGGCCGCGCGGCCGGGGTGGGTGTCGGCGCTGCTCCTGCGCGCCGGGCTCGGCGAGCGGCTCGACCGGGCGGAGGAGGCGCGGCGGGACTATGCGGAGGCGCTCGCCGCCGCCCCGACCGCCGAAACTCATCTCAGGTCAATCCTGGAAGCGGGCATCGCGCGCGCCGCCGTCGAGGCCGCGCCCGACACGCCGGGGTGGCGCCGGACGTTGGCGAGGACGGCCCGGCGGGTCGGCGACGGCGAGTACGCGCCGGCGCGCCGGATCTATAAAGCGACGCTGACGGCGGCGGACGCCGCGTTGCGCGCCGCCACCGGGGGCCCGAATCCGGCCGCGCCCCACCTCCTCTCCGGGCTGCGCACCGAGGTCGCCACGGCCCACTTCAACCTGGCGTGCATCTCGGCGCTCGCCGCGGTCGCCCGGCGCGGGCCGGGCACGCCGGCCGGACCGCCGCTCCCTGCCGCCGAGGCCACGGCGGCGCGCGAAGCCGCCTTCCTCCATCTGCGCACCGCGCTCGACCTGGTCCCGGCGCTGGCCGAGCGCCTCCGGCAGGACCCCGACCTCGCTCCGCTCAACGGCGACCCGCGCTGGGGCGACCTGGTGCGGGGCGCTCCGGCGGCCCCGGTCGCGCCGGCCGGCCCCGAGGGCGGAGGCGACAGGTAGAGGCCCCGCGGCGACAGGCCGGGCCTTCCCAGGCGTTTGTAGGGGCGGGCCTTGTGCCCGCCCCCTGGTTGCATCTGCACGGACCACGTCCGGCCGGCCATGCCGGGGCGGCCACAAGGGCCGCCCCTACAGGTCCCCGGAATCCGACCTCCCCTTCACGCCCGCCCCCCTACTTCAGCGTCTTCAGCCACGCCAGCCAGTCGGCCTGGATCTTCTCCAGCGACTCCTCCCCCAGCACCTTCTTCAAGGCGGCGATGCCGGTCGGGTCGACACCGTATGTCGCCTTGAACTCCCGGTAGTACGCCTCGATCTTGCCCCGCGCCTGCAGGTATTGGCACAGGTAGCGGGCGATGCCGTAGTTGTCGCCCTGGTCGTTCCCGTAGAAGGCGCGCGTGGTGCTCTGCATCAGGCGGTCGAGCGACACGAACTGCTTGTTCTGGATGGCCGCCATCAGCCCCTGGTAGCGCCAGTTCAGGAGCCCGACCATCTTGCCGTCGCGCTCGCCGCACTGCTCGAAAAGCGAGGCCAGCCCCTCGTTGAACCAGGAGGGTACGCCCGGGAAATGCTCCTCCATGAGCGGGTGCACCATTTCGTGGACCAGCGTGCCGCCGCCGGTCGCGATGTTCATGATCAACGCCCGGCGCTCATGCGTGTAATACCCGAAGGGCGTGTGCGGCTCCTCGCCGAACCACTCCTTGACGTGCGCATTGTAGGAGCGTTCGCCGTCGAAGAGGTAGACCTCGACCGGCGTGCTCAGGCCGCCCGGGAAGAACTGGTCCTGGAGGTGCGTGTACGCCCAACGGATGGTCCCTTCACGGCTGGTCTGGAACCCGCGCGCCGACTGGTCGGAGGCGATCACGAACGGGCCCTCGACGCCGAGCCGGAAGCCGGGGCCGACGCGCGCGCGCACGCGGCGCACGGTCTGCGCCACGCGTCCGGCGAGCGTGCCGGTGCCCGCGAGCAGCGCCCGGGCCGCGGCCGGGGGCTCCGGAAAGGGAAAGAGGATCAGCAGCTTCCCCTGGGAACCGGACACCGGCCAGAGCGCGAGGAAGCGCTCGCGCGTCATCGTGCGCGCCGCGCCGGCCTTCTCCGCGGGCTCCTGGTAGGTGACTTCGCCGGTCGTGCGATCGACCGCGGTCACGAGCCTGAAGTGTTCGGTGGCGTCCGGCTTCTCGGAGTAGCGGCAGCAGATCATGCACGGCGTGCCCGCCGCCACCCGGTCGGTCAGCTCGTCGAAGCGCTTCGCCAGGTCCGCCGGCGTCGCCGCGCATTCCATCCAGGGGGAAGGGCAGGCGTCGCCCCAGATGCGGCGGGCGGCGGCGTGCATCTCGCGCGTGTAGGCTCCGCGGCCTTCGCCCGGGTCAAGCCCTGACAGGGCGAACACCTTATACTGATCGGCCTCGACGCCCCAATGGCGGAGGGCCATGGCGAGGCAGGCTTCGCCGCAGAAGTCCGGCGCCTGGTGCTCGAAGGGGAAGGCGCGCGGGTCAAGGGCGGGGCGCCGCGCCGGGTCGGCGAAGGCGTGGAAGGCCGAGAGCAGGCCGGCGGCGACCAGGGCGAGAGCGACGGCGCGGCCGGAGGCGAGGGCGGGGCGGGGGGCGGATGGGCGCATGCTGGCTTTCCTTCCACGCAAAGGCGGGCACGCGAGGCCGGGGGTGCGGGGGGAGGGGGGACGGTTCCCCGGATTCCGCTTGACCGCGGCACGCCGGCCGCTACGATGGCCGCCATGCCGGACACCGACGCGCCGCGCTTCGCCGCCGCCTGCCTCTTCTGCGGCTCCAATGCCGGGGACCGTCCCGCCTACGCGGCGGCGGCCCGCGATCTGGGCGGCCGCCTGGCTGCGGCCGGACTCGACCTGATCTACGGCGGCGGGCGCGTCGGCCTGATGGGCATGGCCGCGGACGCGGCGCTCGCCGCGGGCGGGCGTGTCATCGGGGTCATACCTGAGGCGCTCTTCCCGCGCGAGGTCGAGCATCGCGGGCTGACCGAGCTGCGCGTCGTCCCGTCGATGCACGAGCGCAAGCGTTTGATGTACGACCTCGCGGACGTCTTCGTCACGCTGCCCGGCGGCCTCGGCACGCTCGACGAACTCTTCGAGGTCCTCACCTGGTCACAGCTCGGCATCCACCAGAAGCCCTGCGGACTCCTGAACGTCGAGGGCTATTTCGACCCGCTCCTCGCATTCCTGGACGGCGCCACCCTGCACCGCTTCATCCCGCCGGAACACCGCGGGCTGCTCGTGGCGGATGCGGACCCGGAGCGGCTGCTCGCGCGCCTGCGCACCTGGCGCCCGCCGGCGGCGGCCAAGTGGCTGCCGGACGGCGCGCGGTAGCCGGGGGGGCGGGGAGGGGCCAGGCGCCGGCCTACCGGCCCGGCGACGCGCTCATCGCTTCGCTCGGCGCCGCGTCCGCCGACTCGTCATCCGCCGCCGCCTCGTCCGCGGCCCCATCGACGCCCGCCCCCTCACCTTTTTCCGCGGCCGGCGGCGGCAGCGGGCCGCTGGGCGCGCCCGACGCCCCGGCGGGCGGCGCGGGAGGCAGCGGCGCGCCGAGCAGTTCCTGCGTGTCGTACTCCGTGTACGGCAGCTCGCTCGACGGCGTCAACCCGACCGCGTTCGACACCCACAGCTTGTTCAGCTTGGGCGCGAAGAGCGCGGTGTGGATCGCGGACTTCATCGCCACCGGACGGCGCATGAGCGCCAGCCCGGCGCGGCCGTCGAAGCTCCCGTACCCGGCGGCCACGCGCCCGGCGAGCAGCCGGAAGCGGTCGCCGCCCGACATCAGGATGGTGTCCAGAATGCCCAGCGGCACCGGCAGTTCCTGGTGCGCTTCGCCCGGCTTGAGCACCAGGAACTTGTCCGGCTCGCAGGCCAGGCCGCGCGCGTCCGGGATCTTCGCGTCCGACACCACATAGTAGTATTGGCAAGTGCGCTTGGTGTCGCGGAAGATCGCCACTCCGCGGTCGAGGGTGTCGGCCTCTTCCAGTCCCTTGCGCATGAGGAAGGCCATCGGCATGCCGTCCCAGTTCCCCTCGCCCCGGCCGCCCATTTCGCCGAAGCTCACCTGGGCGTCGTTGGTGCCGGTGACCGAGCCGAGGAAGCCGGCGTAGCCGACGTTGATGAAGCCGTGCTTGCCCGCGGGCTTCTGCACGATGAGTACGGAATACTTGTGATACCCGATCTCCATGGCGTAGTCCAGGACGCGGCCGTGGTAGAGCACGCCGTCCTTGGTCGCGCGTCCCCAGAGGGCGAAGCCGCTGCAGTGGAAGAGTTCGGGGATCATGTTGGCGTCGCGCACGTGGTCGAGGGGCAGGCCGGAGCCGTCGGCCAGCCCGCGCATCTCCTCGAGGTAGTCCGGCGGGATGAAGGGCAGGCAGCGCTCGTAGGCTTCGCGCAGCTTGGGAAAGGGGTTCTGCTTGGGGTCGACGACGATCTGCGCATTGGCCATCATGCGCACGCGCCGGATCAGGCCGGCGATCTGGCGGCGCAGCAGCTTGCCGTGCTGGAAGCCCATCTCATAGGGTGTACCATTGAGGTGGAGCACGAGGTTGCCGGCGCGGCGTTCGAGCCAGCCCTTGCCCTCGACGGCCAGGACCTGCGGCGCTTCCGCGCCCGGGCCGCCCGCGAGGCGGACTTCGACCGGCTGCCCCGGCGCGGGATCCTCGGCGCCGGCGGGGGGCGCGGCGATCCAGGCGGCTGCGGCGAGCGCACCCGCGCCCAGGCACAGGGTGATCCACCGAGGGAACCGAGCCCGAGCCGACGTGAGCATGGGCCATCTCCAGTGCGTGAGGGGGAGGGAAGGGGGGAGCGGGAATCGGCGGCCGCGCTGTAAGGGGGTAGTGATACCGCTGGGCGGGTGTCGCTGTCAAGACCCACGGTGGTGCCGGGCGCCTGTCCGCTTCTGCGGGAGGAGAACGAAACCACAGAGGCACAGAGACACAGAGACGACGGGAACGAGGAGGAGGCCGTTCCGCGCCGCGATCGTCGGAATGCACCACGC
>JACRIP010000477.1 GCA_016220045.1 Planctomycetota bacterium | reverse complement strand
TGGTCCGGCCGCGGGGACTCTTCTTCGTCGCCGTCGCCGCCCGTCGTGGCCCCCGTCTTCGTGGTTCTTCGGGGTTCCCCGCTTCGTGGCCCTTCGTGTTCCCGTTTTCCTTCGTGGTCCTTCGACGCACTCCCCATCGTTCGCACCCGCGCCGCGGGTCGAGTCGCCACCGCCGGCCCGCGCCGCCTACGGTTTGCGGAACCCGGCCAGTCCGTTGCTCGAACACATGAGTAGGGTATTCCCCTGGACCATGACCCGCGGGGGGGTCGTGCTGGGGAAGTCGGGAGCGAGCGTCTGCACGACCGACCCGTCGGCGCGGTCGATCAGGACGACGCGCGGCGCGTAGAGCCGGGCGCTGGAATCGAAGAGGGCGGAGACCAGCAGGAAGTGCCGCGGGGTCAGGATCGGCTCCTGGGCGGCGCGCAGGCCCTCCTCCGCCGTCGGCGTCGCCCAGAGCCGCTTGCCGTCCTTGAGCGAGAAGGCGGCAACCTGGAGCTGGCCGGCGCCGCCTCGCTGCGGCGGCGTGCGGTAGACCAGGTAGGCGGTCCCGCCCTCCACCTGGAGCAGGCGCACGCTCTTCAGGTCGGCGATCGGCTGCCGGACCAGGGCGCGCCCGGTTTCGACGTCGAGCGCCACCAGTTCGTGGGCGGGCGACACGAAGCACACGTGCGGACCGTCCGCCGTCACCTGCTCGGGCGCGATGTTCCCCACGACTTCGCGCCACAAGCGGCGCCCGCTCGCGAGCTCGTAGGCCGCAAGCTGGTTGCCGCCCAGCACGGCCAGCTTGTCCGGCTCCAGCGGAAAGACCCGGACCGTGCCCTGCGCCACGGCGATCGAGTGCGCGAGCTTGCCGGTCTCCCGCTCCACCACCAGCACCTCGTGATTCGCGGGCACGGAAAGGGCCGCGAACTCGTCGGTGAGGAACAGCTCGGCGAGGCTCCCGCCGACCGGAAACTCCCACTGCTTGCGGCCCTTGGCGGCGTCCACCGCGATCAGCTTCGACTCGCCTTGCGCGTTGCGGTTGAGCGCGGTCAGGAAGAGCGTGCCGCGCGACAGGTAGAGCTCGGTGACGTAGTCCTCGGGATCGTAGCGCCAGAGCTCGGCGCCGGTCTCGGCGTCGAGCCCGAGCAGGGCGAAGCGGCCCAGCACGATCAGCGTGCGTTCATGAAGCTGCATGCGGCGCGGCCCGCCTTCGAGGTTCTTCTTCCACACGTCCTGGCCGGTGGCGAGGTCGAAGGCGACGAGCAGGTCGGAGACGGCGGCGAAGCCGAGGGGCTCGGCCGCGAGCGACGCGCCCGGGCCGTCGGCCGGGAGGAGCCGCACGCGCGCCGTGGGGCCTTCGATCCGCCGCCAGGACTCGGTCGCGGGTCCCGCGAATTCCGCGCGCCCCGCCCCGGCCGCCCCTTCGACGTATTCCGGGCGCGCCAGCCGGCGCTCCACCCAGGTTTTCACCGGAATCGAGCCCCGGCCCTCCGGCAGCGCCGCGGTCGGGAACTTCCGCGCCAACTGGGCGAGCAGCCCGCGCGCCGAACTGACCATCCGCTTCTCTTCGAAGACCTCGATCAGGAGGGCGTAGGCTTCCGGCGCATGCTCCGATTTCGGGTAGTCCTTGATGTAGCCGCGGAGGCGCTCGACGGCTTCGTCGGCCCGGCCCTGTGCGCGGTAGTCGCGGGCGAGGGCGAGCGCCGCGGACTCCGCCGCGAGACTGTTCGGGAAGAGCCGCAGGAGCTCCAGGAGCGCGCCCTCGGCGGGCGCGGCCCCGGCCCCGCGCAAGAGCGTCTCGGCCGCCGCCTCCTGCTCCGCATACGGCGTACGCCCGGCCTGCGCCAGCACCCGGTCGATCTCGGACTTCGCCGCGTCGCGCGCGGTCGCCCGGCCGTAGACCTCGTCAGGGAAAGACCGGAGCACATCCGCCATTACCGCGAGGGCGTCCTTCCAGCGTCCGGCCTCGCGCAGGAAGTCGTAGGCGGTAAAGAGGGCTTCGAGGGCGCCGCGGGGGTCCGGGGACCAGGAGCGGGCGGCCGTGAGGGCCAGAAGCGCCTCCTCGCGGTTGCCGGCGCGCCAGCGGGCGCGCCCGGCCTCGAGGTGCAGCCGGTGGAGCGAGCGGCGGGCCCGCAGGGCGAGCTCGGCGAGCTCCGCGCCGGGTCGCGCCTGCGCCAGTTCCAGGACGCGGGTCCACTGGGCCACCGCCTGGTCGTAGGCGCCGGTCTTGGCCAGGCCGGCGGCGACCCGGGCGCGCAGGAACGGATCGTCGGGCGCGGCGGCGAGCTCGGCGGCGAACCGCTTCTCGACCTCCTCGGGCAGGAAGAAGGCGGAGAGACCCGACCCCGACGCGGAGAGGATCGCGTGGTCGGCGAGGAGGAGGTTGCCCGCGTCCTCGGTCGGGGCGGCCCAACGCCAGGACTCGTCGCTCCTGCCGGTCGTAAGGTTGATTCGGTAGAGCCGCTGGCGCCCGGGCACGTAGAGGGCGTCGGGGGTCAGCGCGGGCGCCCCGGCGGGCGGGCGATTGTCCGGCGGCCGCCAGGTCCAGAGCCGCGTGCCTCCCTTGGCGAAGGCGAGCGCCGTGGCCCCGCCGCCGGTGACGATCACCGCCTCCTCGGTCACGCCCGCCAGCCAGGTCGGGAAGAAGACCTGACTCTCCCCCAGCCGCTCCGCGTTCTTCTGGCGATCCCAGGTCCACTTCTCCGCGCCGGTCTCGGGGTCGAGACAGTAGAGGTAGGGCGAGTCGGTGGGGGTGACGAAGAGATAGCCGGGGCGGATGGCGATGGGGTTGTTGGCCCAGCTTGAGCGGTCGGAGGAATCGGGGTAGACGTCGCGCACGGGCTGGATCGGGAACTGGTTGTAGCGGCGCAGCCAGCGGCGGCGGCCGGTGTGGCGGTCGACGCAGGCGATCACGCCGAGGTTGGAGCAGTAGTAGACGCCGGAGCCGTAGACGGAAACGGCGGAGCCCACGGACTCGCGCGTCGGGTTGTTGAAGAGGTTCATCTCGCCGAAGCCGCTGCAGATCTCGGTCTTCCAGCGGACGCGTCCGGTGGCGGCGTCGAGGCACGCGAGATAGTGCGTGATCGGGTCGGTCTGGACGCGATTGAAGATGGCGGCGGCGTAGACGTCGGGTCCGACGACCGCGGGGGCCATGGCGAAGCTGGCGCGGAGGGCGAAGTCATCGCTTTCGCGGATGCCGCCGACCTTCCAGAGGATCTTGCCGGTGGTGATGTCGAAGGCGAAGAGGGCGCGCAGGGGAAAGTTGTATTTGACGTCGAGCCAGTCGAGCTGGCGCTCGCGTTCCTCGTGGCTGGTGACGAGGTTGGCGAAGAGGCGGCTGCCGTCGAGGGTGAGGGTGTGGAGGGCGTTCTTTTCGTGGAGGACGTCTTCGGCGCCGAGGCCGGTTTCGAAGGACCACTGGCGGTCGGGGCGTTTGGACACGAGGTCGAGCGCGTGGACGGAGGTTTCGTTGTGGAGGTAGACGGTGCCGTCGGCGAGGACGGGGAAGTAGGGGGGGAGGGCGTCGACGCCCTCGGGCGGGGTGTCGCGGAAGCCGGGGAAGTGGACGGCGCTGGAGCGCGGGACGGCGGAGGGGGCGAGGGGGAAGTTCCAGACGCGGGGGACGAGCTCGAGGCCGGGCTGCATGAGGCGGGAGCGGGCCAGGTCTCCGCCGTAGGTGGGCCAGCGGTCGAGAGGCCGGGGCGCGGGGGCGAGGTTCGCCGCCGGCGCGGACAGGCGATCGAACAGGGTTTGGAGGAGGAGGAGGAGGGGGACCGCGCGATCGCCCTGGAGGACCTGGAGCTCGGGGGGCGCCTCGCGCACGCGGCGGATGAGGTCGAGGAGTCCGTCGCGGCGGCCGGAGCGGGCGTAGGCGTAGCCGAGGTGGGCGGCGGCGAGCGGAGCGTCGGCCGGGGTCAGGAAGGCGACGGCGCGTTCGAGGTGCGGGATCGCGGTGGCGACGTCGCCCCGTTCGAGGAGGAACGCGCCGAGGCGGGCGGCGGCCCGGTGGGCGGCGGGCGACAGCGGGTAGCGATCAGGCAGCTCCCCGAGCGCTGCCAGGTTGCGGGCGGCCCCGGCGGCCTCCGCCTGCGCGCGCACATGGGACTCGTAAATGTCCAGGTAGGCGGCGCGCCCCTCCGGCGGCAGCTCGGAGAGCGCGCGCCGGCAGACGTCGGTGACGTTCTCGTAGAGCCCTTCGCCGGTCAGGATCACGTAGTCGCCGTAGCGGTCGATCGCGTTCTGGAAGTGCTCGACCGCCCGCGCAATCCGGTGGTTCGCGAGGTGCTTGCGCGCCGCATGCACCTCTTCCGAGGCCGCGTCGTTCTCGGCGACGTGGGAGCGGGACAGCGGGTACTGTTCCGGCTGGGCGCCCGCCCCGGCCGCACCCGCCAGCCAGACCCCGAGCGCCGCCACCAGCGCAAGGCGGCCGGGTCGTCCAGGTCTCAAACGGCATGCATCCATGCGGCGATCCTTGCCCTGGTGCGCCCGCGCCCGCACCGGAGCATCATTCTACAATCGACAATCTGCAATCTACAATCCACGCGCCCCCGCCGTTGACGCCGGAATCCACTTCCGAGGATGCCTGCGGCCTAGATCAGCCGCGCCATCTTCCGCAGCACCCACTCGACGGTGATCACGAGCAGGATGAGCAGGAAGGCGAGCGGCGAGTCCCAGAGGTCGTCCTCCTTGGTGAGCACCGAGATCGTGTCCCCGCGGGACTTGAGCGCGGCAGGGAGCTTGTCGAGTTCGTGGAGCGGCAGGAAGGCGCCGTCGGTCTGGCGGGCGAGCGCCTCGAGCGTCGCGCGGTCGAGCGTCGGATCCTCGAACTCGCGCATGGGGACGGCGACGTTGAAGGCCGCGAAGGCGCGTTCCTTCTCGCCGCCCAGGCCCTCGGGTCCGATCCACAGCTTGAAGGCGCCGGTCTCCAGGGGCTTGTACGCGCCCTCGTAGGCGCCGGGCTTGTTCGGCACCGCCTTGAGCTCCAGGTCCACCTTCTGACCGCTCGGCGCGTCCAGCACGATCGGGTAGACCGGCTCGGTGATCGCCGTGTAGTCGGCGTCGTAGGCGCGCGCGAGGATCTGCACGCGGTCGGCGACCGCGTAGCTCGCCTTGTCGGTGCGGATCTCGTAGCGCTTCGAGCCGAGCAGCCGGCCGCCGCGCAGATAACGCAGGACTTCGCCGTAGAACGTGTAGAAGTAGCGGTCGCCGCGGATCAAGCGGAAGCGCCAGGCCTCGTCGGTGCCGAGGAAGAGCGTGCGGCCGCGGCCGTAGGGCTGGGCGGCGATGAGCACGCGGTTGCCGTCGGGCGTGGTCGCCGTCGGGTGTACGGCGAGAACCGTAGCGCCCGGCTTGGCGCGCCGGACCGGGTAGAACCAGAAGATGGGCGGCAGGCCCTCGCGGCGGTCGGCGGGGTCCTCCCACAGTTCGGCGTTCGCGGCGGGGTCGGGGTCGAGGCGCATGACCGGGTGCTCGCGCCCGGCGGGCGTGAGCTTGGGGTGGAAGGACTGGGTGCGCGTGCCGCCGATCTCCTGCGACTCGGTCTCGGAGTCCTCCAGCACCACGGGCAGGAGGCGCGCCAGAGCGGTGTTGCGGAAGGCGCGCGGGGCGCTGCGCGTGCCCGCAATCATGGCAAAGCCGCCGCCGATCTCCTCGACGAAGGCGACGATGTTCTCGAACAGCTTCTCGGTCTTGCTGCCGGGCATGAAGTCGCCGTTTGGATCGATGTCGCCCATCAGGATGACGTCGTACTTGAAGAGGTCGTGGCGCTCGACCGGAAACTCGGTGAGCGGGGCGAGCCCGCGGGAGGCTTCCTGGGGAAAGTCCTGATCCGAGCTCTGGAGCAGGCATTGCACTTCGACGCTGTGGTCGCGCAGCATCGCGTTCTTCAGGTAGCGGTATTCCCAGCGGGGGTAGCCCTCGATGTAGAGCACGCGGATGGTGGCGGGGGCGACGACGAGCCGGTGGGTGAGGAGGTTGTTCTCGCGGATCAGCTCGCCGTCCTGGACCGGGACCTCGACGGTGCAGACGAATTCGCCCGGCTTGCGCGGCTTGAAGCGGAGCGTGACGGTCTGTTCCTGGCTCTTGGCAGTGATCGAGATGCTGTCCTCGGCGACGACGAGCGGCTCCTCGGACCCCTCGCGGGTCTTGAGGAACACCGGGAGCTTCTCGCCTTCGAACCCCTGGCTCTTGAGGGCGAAGGTGAAGTTCACGAAATCGCCCTCGCGGCCGTCGGGGCTGGCGAGCGCGACTTCGGGGGCCTCGAGGCGGGAGAGATCGACGTCCTTGGGCTCGCTCGGATTGCCGACGCCGATGGTGAAGATCGGGACGGAGAGATCGCGCTCCGCGAGCACGCGCGCGACGTTGGCCGGCTCCAGTCCGGAGTTGGAGCGGCCGTCGGAGAGCACGATGAGGGCGACCACGATCTGGCCCTTGGTCTCGTTCATCACCTCGAGCACGGCGTCGCCGAGGGCGGTGGTCTGCCCCTTGGCTTCCATCTTGCCGAGGGCCGGCTCCG
This sequence comes from Planctomycetota bacterium, assembly GCA_016220045.1. Classification (GTDB taxonomy): domain Bacteria; phylum Planctomycetota; class MHYJ01; order WSZJ01; family JACPWG01; genus JACRIP01. The sequence goes on along the minus strand of JACRIP010000477.1, from coordinate 6,430 downwards.
GGGAGATCCCCGAGGAGAAGCTGAAGGCGCGGAGGGCGTGATGACGTCTTTTGATCTCGTCGATCGTCCCCAGGTCGGCATTGGTGAGGGCGCGGTTGACGAGGTCGATGCGGGACAGTTCGTCGAGCGCCTGCTGCTGCAGTTCCTGGAGGCCGCCGGGGCCGACCTTCATGCCGATGATGCGGGCGAGTTTCTCGCGCTGGTCCTTGTCGATCAGGCGATCCTTGAAGGTCATGGAGAGGGAGTCGTCGATGAGCATGAGGACCGCGGTCTCCTTGGTGACGGCGGTCTCGACGAAGAGGACGGGCTGGAAGAGGATGGCGAGGAGGAGAGCGAGCAGGGCGATGCGCAGGCCGGTGAGGAGGGCGCGCAGGCCGTCGGGCACGGAGCGGGACTCGCGGCGGTAGACGAAGACGGTGCCCAGGACGACGGCGGGCACGATCACCAGGAAGAGGACCCAGTATTCCGGCAGGGCGGCCCAGCGAATGCCCCAGTCGGCGCCCTCGCCGATTTGGACGTTCTCGAGGCCGAGCAACCGATCCACGATACTACTCATGCGGACACCTGATGGGGACGCAACCAAGGTTTGGACGTTTAGCCGTTTGGGAGTTTGGAGACTCTCGTAGTGCCAACCGGATCAACGAGACGGACGGTTCTGGGATTCGGGTCGTTCATCGAGCGCTCAGGAAGCGGTCGCCTCCGGTTCTCGGGGTTGATCGGGCGGGAGGCTCCAAACCGCTAAACCTCTAAACCCCCAAACCTGGTTGCGGTCGCCTCCGGTCCTCGGGGTCGATCGGGCAGAAGCCTCCAAACCGCCAAACCTCCAAACCCCCAAACCTGCCTGCGGGAGCCGAACCTTATCCGCCCGCCGCTCACGTGCGGCGGCCGAGCTCACGTGCGGCACGCCGATTACTTCCGGCGCCCGAAATATGCGGCAAGGAGCATCTCGGCGACCGCGGCGGCGCAGGCGGCGTAGGCGAGGAAGCGCCACAGCCGGCCCGCTTGCGGCCGGATGTCGACCGTTTCGCCCGGGCGGCCCTGGTCGCTCTGGATCGCAAACTTGAAGCCCGGGAAGCGCTGACGCAGCTCCTCCTCGGACACCCGCGCCACGTCGCCTTCCTGCGGATCGACGTTGACCGTGAAATAGGTCAGAAGCTCCGTCTTCCCGTTCTCCTCGCTCGGACGCTCCATCACGTACGCGCCCGAGTCCTCCGTGTTCCGGTAGGAGAGGAAGAAGCCCCGCTCGCCCACCTTCGCCGGCGCGAGGGAGGTGATCCCCTGGTGCGGCGTCACGAGATGGAAGAGCTTGGCGTACTCCTCGATGCGCAGGAAGTACTCAATCGGCTCGCCGACCAGGACGTTCTTGTACGCCTGCGGCTGCGAGGCCAGATACTGCGCAAGCTGGTCCACCAGGATCAGGTAGCCCGGCTCCTTCAGCATGTCGGTCCACTCGTAGTCCGCCGACGTCGCCACCAGGATGACCTTGCCGCGCCCGAACCGCCGCTCCACCAGCGCCGGGGAGCCCGCCGGGTCGCTGAAGCGCGCCAGCACCTTCACCTCCGGGCGCGACTCGTCCGCGGTCATACGGTAATACTCGTATGCCGACAGCTTGGGGAGCAGCGGCCGCGCCAGGAGGTCCGCGAAGAAGGAGAGCGCGGCATGGCCGAGTTCGGGCTTGTCCAGCCGCACCAACTGCTGGTGCGACCGGTCGCCGGCGATCTCGCCGAGCTCGCACGGCAGGAGCCCCTCGCCGCCCTTCCACAGCAGCTCGTTGTAGCCGCTCTGCGAGACCTTGTCCCCCAGCCAGATCATGAGCCCGCCGCCGGACTTCACGTACTGCTCCAGCTCCGCCACCTTCTCCTCGTACACCATCTCCAGGTTCGCCAGGATCACCAGGTCGTACTTCTTGATCGGCGTCTCCGGGAAGGAGACCGGCGAGACGGTGTCGACGACAAAGATCGAATCGCGGCCCAGGTCGTCCTGGAAGGGGTTGAGCGCGAGGCGCAGGTAGATCGCCTCGTCCTGGTAGGTCTCGGCGCTGGGCTCGCCGTTCGCCAGGAGCACCTTGAGCGAGGCGTGCGCCTCGACGGCGAGCGAACGCTTGTTGTCCGGGGTCAACGGGTCCGCGTCGATTTCCGCGGTCACCACGTGCGGCCCGGCCTCGTGGAATTGCACCGAGAAGGTCGTCACGGCGACGTTGCGGCCGGGCACGCTGAAGCCCTGGCTGGTCTCCTGCCGGGCATTATCCACGAAGAGCGTGACCGCGACGCCCGCCTCCTCGTCGCCGAAGTTCCGCACCTGCACCGCGAAGGTCACCGGCTTGTCGACGCCGATGACTTTCGAAGTCGAGGAGAGGCGTTCGATCGCCAGGTTGCGGCGCTCGCCGGTCCCGACGTCCATGATGAAGACCGAGGCGCCCGGCGTCGAACTGATCCGTTCGAGCCCGTCCTTGAGCGCGGTCCGTTCCGACTCCTCCACGTTCCAGGCCCCGCGTTGGAGGTCGGTGAAGAAGATCACGCGCTTGCGGACCTGGGTGGACTTCTCGACCAGGTCGGCGACCAGCGGCACCGTGCGCTCCATGCTGGTGCCGCGATCGGAGAGCGTCAGCTCCGCAATGCGCTTGCGCGCGAGATCGGTCTGGATCGACGGCTCGGCCATGAGCGCGGTGGGCGCGTCGGAGAGCAGCACGAGCGAGAGCTTGTCGCCCTGCGCGATCTCCACCTGGCCGAGCACCTGCGTCGCCAGCGCCTTCGCCTGTTCGAAGGGCGTGCGCCGGCCCGGGCGCTCGTACCCCATCGAGTAGGAGTGGTCGAGCACCAGCACGTAGTAGGTGTCGCTGCTCGTCAGCGCCGCCAGCGCCGGCCGGTTCCACAGCGGCTGCGCCAGCGCACCGGCCAACAGGACCAGGAGCGCCACCCGCAACGCCAGGATGATCAGGTCTTCCAGCAGCAGGCGCTTCTTGTTCTTCTTCAACGCCCGCAGCAGGAATTCCATCGCCGCCCAGGGCACGCGCCGGTAGCGCTGGCGATTCAGGATGTGGATGATGATCGGGACCGCGCCGGCCAGTCCGAACCAGAGCATCGCCGGGTTGATGAAGCTGCCCATCGTGATTCTCGTGACCTTATTTTCGCGCGCGCGTGCCCAGCCGGGTCGCCAGGTAGGCGGACAGCGCCACGTCCAGGTTCATGTCGGTCGTCACCTGGCAGTAGTCGATCCGGTTTTCCATGCAGCCGCGCTGCAGGGTGACGGTGAATTCCTTGATCTCGGCCAGGTATTGCTCGCGCAGCGCGCGCGGATCGGCCAGGAGCTCCGGGTACTCCTCCAGCCCCTCGAAGAGCGTCATGCGCTGGAAGGGGAAGGTGGTTTCGTACTCGTCCATGACGTGGAAGACGATCACGTCGTGCTTGTCGTGCCGGAAGTGCCGCAGCCCCGAGAGGATCTCCTTGGGGTCGTCGAAGAGGTCGGAGATCAGGATGACCAGGCCCTTCTTCTTCAGGCGCTCGGCGACGTCGTGGAGCACGGCGCTCATCGCGCCCTTTTTCTTCGGCTCGACCGCCGCGATCTCGGTGACGAGGTTGCGCAGGTGCCCGGTGCTGGAGGAGGGCGGAATGAAGCGCGAGACTTCGCGATCGAAGAGCACCAGCCCGGCCGCGTCCTGCTGGTGGATGACGAGGTAGGCGAGCGACGCCGCGAGGTAGCTGGCGAACTCGTATTTCGAGAGTTCGCCGGACTGGTAGGACATCGACTCGCTGGTGTCGAGCAGGATGCAGGAGCGGAGATTCGTCTCCTGCTCGTACTCCTTGATGTAGAGGCGGTCGGAGCGGCCGAGGACGCGCCAGTCGAGATGGCGGAGATCGTCCCCGGGCACGTATTCGCGGTGTTCCGCGAACTCGACGCTGTAGCCGTGGTAGGGTGATTTATGGAGTCCGGAGACGAAGCCCTCGACGATCATGCGGGCCTTGATCTCCAGCCGCGAGATCTTGTTAAGTACTCGCGGGTCCAAGTACCTTTGGTAGCTTTCCATCCTTGGCGGTCTCGCTTTCGTGCACCGGCAGGGTCTCGATCAGCTTGGTGACGATCTTGTCGGCGGTGACGCCCTCGGCCTCGGCGCTGAAGTTCGTGATGATGCGGTGGCGCAGCACCGGATGGGCGACGGCCTTGACGTCCTCGGTCGACACGTAGTACCGGCCGCGCAGGATCGCGCGCGCCTTCGCCCCCATGATCAGGAACTGGCTCGCGCGCGGACCCGCGCCCCAGGACACCCACTGCTTCACGAAGTCCGGCACGCGTCCGGTGTGTACCCGGGTCATGCGCGCGAGCTTCATCGCGTACTGCATCACCGAGTCGGCTACCGGCACCCGGCGCACGATCTCCTGCAGCTTCTGGATCTCCTCGCCGGTCAGCACCGACGCGAGGCGCACGTCGTAGGGCGACGTGGTCATCTGCATGATCTTCAGCTCTTCCTCTTCCGTCGGGTAGTCCACCATCACGTTGAACATGAAGCGGTCGAGCTGGGCCTCGGGCAGGGGGTAGGTCCCCTCCTGCTCGATCGGGTTCTGCGTGGCGAGGACGAAGAAGGGCTCCTCGAGCTGGTGCTTCTTGCCTCCGGCGGTCACCTGATGTTCCTGCATGGCTTCGAGGAGCGCCGCCTGGGTCTTGGGCGGCGTGCGGTTGATCTCGTCCGCGAGGATGACGTTCGCGAAGATCGGTCCGCGCAGGAACTTGAAGGAGCGCTGGCCGCTCGCGCGGTCCTCCTGGATGACCTCGGTGCCGGTGATGTCGGAGGGCATGAGATCGGGGGTGAACTGGATGCGGTTGAAGGCCAGCGACAGGGTCTGGGCGAGGGTGCGCACGAGCAGGGTCTTGCCCAGGCCGGGCACGCCGATCAGGAGCGCGTGCCCGCGCGCAAAGACCGCGATCAGCATCTCCTCGACCACCCGGTCCTGGCCCACGATCACCTTGTGGATCTCGCCCTTGATCTTCTCGAAGGCGTTCTTCAGCTTCTCGACCGCCTCGATGTCGCTCGGCGTCGCGCCCGCCGGGGCGGCAGCGGGCGCGGCAATGGGGGCGGCACTGGGGGCGGATTTGGCTTTCTCGTCCGGCATGAAGGATTCTCCGATGACAATTACCGGGTCGCGGGGTAGCCGCGCAGGACTCCGTTCGACGACAGCAGCAGAAACCAGCCGTCCACGGCGAGCACGTCGATGCAGCCCGTGCCCGGCGGGCGGGCGAAAGTCACGAGGAGGCGCGGATCGGGCGATTTGCGACCGCGCGGCTCGACGCGGCGCAGGCCCTTGGCCGTGGGCACGAAGAGCACGTCGCCGCAGACGCCGGGGCGCCCGATCGGCGGCTCCGGGATCAGGGTTTCCACCTCGCGCCGGTCGCCGCGAATCGGCAGGACCAGCCCGAACCGGTCGTCGGCCTTGCCCGTCGCGGACGCGCGCTGGCCGGCCAGGAAAACGCGTTCCCCGCTGCCCGCCGCCATCCAGGTGTAGCGGTCGTGGCCGTTGACGCGCTCGATCTGTCTCAGGAGCAGCCCGCTCTCGGTATCGAAGATCCACAGGTGATCGGAATCCTGCGGCGTCACGTAGAGCGCGTTGCCGATGACGACCGGCGGATTGTCCGCCCAGCGATCGGACGAGCCCCCGCCGGGGGCGCGCTCGCGGCTGCTGGTGTTCAGGGCATAGGCGGAGACCCATTCGAGGTCGCCGGTGAGCGCGTCAAAGGCGCCGACCGCGCCCTGGTTCGAGCAGAAGTAGACCCGGCCTCCGGCTTTCACCGGAGAGAGGCCGGAGGGCACGGCCGTGACGTCGTTCTCCATCTGCTCCGCGCACAGGCGCGAGGCCCAGAGCAGGCGGCCGGTTTGCGCATGCAGGCACACCAGCCAGGCGCGCACGTCCATCTGCGGCTCCAGGGCGCCGGCGTAGATGCGATCGCCGTCCACGATCGGCGAGCCGGTGAAGGTGATCTCTGCATAGAAGGCGCGGCTCCGGGGGTCGGCCACGTCGGCGGTGTCCCAGAGCCGCTTGCCCTCGGCCGCCACGTCCCACGCGCGCAGCGTGTAGCGCGGCAACCGGCCCGCGGCTACCACGCTCCGCTCGCGGTGCAGGCTCACCGCCAGGTCCCCCGCGACCGCCAGTCCGAACGGCGCATAGGCGTTGGGGTCCTCGGCGCCGGAGTCATCGATCGGCACCGGCAGATAGTTGGCCACGTACCACGCGGAAAGCCCGCCGTCCGCGGGCGCGACCCCGCGCACGAACAGCCCGTCGTGAATGATCGCCAGGCCGCGCGTGAAGACCATCGAGAGCGGATTCACGCTCTTGCCCACGCCGTAATCGCGGATCTCCAGCGGGGACGGGGCCGTGGGGAAGCGGGCGAGCGGGCGCGCCTCGGCGCGGACCTCCGGCGCGGCGGCGGGGGCGCGCAGCGT
>JACRIP010000476.1 GCA_016220045.1 Planctomycetota bacterium | reverse complement strand
GCCTTCCGGCCTGCACCGAAGGGCCACAGCGTGTAGACCCCGGAATCGGGACCGCAGGCCTCCTACCGCGATTGCCGTAGGGGCGCGTCCCGTCACGTCCCTACGGTCAAGTCCGGAAAGCCGGCGCCACGCTACCCGGCCCATTCAAAAAAGTCGTCTCTCGGCGTGTTCCGTGTGTTCGGTGGCCATCTATTCCGCATCTCCCCACCCCTCCGCCCCTCGCTCCCCTCGCCCCCTGCTACCCCGCCCGGCGCAACCGCAACGAATTCGCCACCACCGACACCGAACTCAAGGCCATCGCGGCGGCCGCCGCCATCGGCGGCAGCGAGATGCCGAACCCCGGGTAGAGCGCACCCGCCGCGATCGGGATCAAGACCAGGTTGTACCCGAAGGCCCACGCCAGGTTCTGCCGGATCACCCGCATCGTCGCCGCGCCCAGGGCCAGCGCGCGCGGCACCGCCGCCACCTCCCCGCCGACGAGCACGACCGGCGCCGCCTCCAACGCCACCGCCGAGCCGGAGCCCAGCGCAATCCCCACATCCGCCTGCGCCAGCGCCGGCGCATCGTTGATCCCGTCCCCCACCATCGCCACCACCCGCCCCGCCTTTTGCCATTCCCCGATCGCGCCCGCCTTCTCCGCGGGCAAGAGCCCGGCGCGTACCTCCGCATCGGCAATGCCCACCCCCCGCGCCACCGCCTCCGCCGCGGAACGCCGGTCACCCGTCAGGAGCGCCACCGCCGATCCCCGGCCCGCCAAGCGGGCGACCGTCTCCCGCGCGCCGGCTTTCACGGTGTCCACCAGTCCGATCAGACCGATCACGGCGCCGTCGCGCACGACGTGCAGCACCGTCGCGCCCTCCAGCTCCAGCGTCGCCACCCGTTCCGCCTCCGCATCCGCCGCCAGCCCCGCGCGCTCCAGCACGCGCCGGCCGCCCACCAGAATGCGCGCGCCGTCGAACACGCACTCCACGCCGCTCCCCACCAGCGCCTTGAACGCGCCGGCCGGCGGCACCGTCAGCCCGCGGCCGCCGCACGCCCGGACCACCGCGCGCCCCAAAGGATGCTCCGACTGCGACTCCGCCGCCGCCGCCAGCCGCAGCACCGCGTCCTCCGGGAAAGACCCGACCGGGACGACCGCCTGCACCGCAAACTCGCCCCGCGTGAGCGTCCCCGTCTTGTCGAAGGCGACCAACGTGACCCGCTCCAGGCGCTCCAGCGCTTCGCCACCCTTGATCAGGATGCCCAGCTCCGCGCCGCGTCCGGTACCCACCTGAATCGCCGTCGGGGTCGCCAGCCCGAGCGCGCACGGACAGGCCACCACCAGGACCGCCACCGCCGCCCGCACCGCGGCCGCCCACGCGTCCGGCGCCTCCCAGCGCGCCGCCACCCACACCACGAACGTCAGGGCGCCTGCCGCCAGCACGAACGGCACGAAGACGCCTGCCACCCGGTCCGCCAGCCGCTGCACCGGCGCGCGCGCGCCCTGCGCCTCCTCCACCAGCCGGATGATGTTCGCCAAGAGCGTCCCCCGCCCGACCGCCCGCGCTTCGAAGCGGAACGCGCCCGCGCCGTTCACCGCGCCGCCGAAGACGTTCGCCCCCGGCTCCTTGTCGACCGGAACCGACTCGCCCGTCAGCATCGACTCATCGACCGCCGACGCGCCCTCCACCACCACGCCGTCCACCGCGATGCGTTCGCCCGGCCGCACGACGACGACGTCCCCCGGCCGCACCTCCGCCAGCGGGACCTCCGCTTCCCCCTCCCCGCGCACCACCCGCGCGGTCGCCGGCGCCAGCGCCGCCAGCCGTCGCACCGCCTCCGAAGTCCGCCGCTTCGCGCGCGCCTCCAGGAAACGCCCGAGTAGCACGAAGGCGATGATCATCGCCGCGGAGTCGAAGTAGAGCGCCGACGCGGCATTGTGGTGCGCGTGCGCCGCGCCTTCGTCCCCGGCCGCGAGCAGGCCGAGCGCTACCCACGCGCTGTAGAGCCACGCGACCGAAGTCCCGCCGGCGACCAGGGTGTTCATGTCGCTCGAGCCGCGACGCAGCGCGAACCAGGCGCCGCGATAGAAGCGCGCGCCGCACCAGAACTGCGCGAGCGCGGCGAGCAGGAGCTGGGCGAGCAGGCCGGTCGCCGGCCTCCCCGGGGCGCAGCCGAGCGCGGCGGCCACGTGCGCGCCCATGGCCAGGTCCATGACCGCGGCGCTGATTAGCGCGGCCACGCCGGTCTTCCAGGCGAGGTCGCGCACCTCGGCCTGGCGCACGCGCTCCTCGCGTTCCGCTCCGCGTTCCTCGTCGACCGCCTCCGCCGTGTAGCCGACCTTCCCCACGGCCGCCGCCAGCTCGGCCGGCGTCGCGCCGCCCGCGACCACCTCGGCCAGCGCGGTCTCGGTCGCGAGGTTGACCTCCGCGTGCACGACGCCGGGCGCCGCCGCCAGCGCCGCCTCGACGCGCGCCAGACAGGAAGCGCACGTCATCCCGCGCACGGCGAGCCGCACCACATCCGTCCCCGGTCGATACCCGAGGGCGCGCACTCGTCCCAGGAGCTCGGTCGGGCCGGTGCGCGCCGGGTCGTAGACCACGCGCGCCCGCTCCGTGGCGAAGTTGACCGCCGCCTCGGTCACGCCGGGGGCCTTGCGCAGCGCCCCGCCGATCTTGAGCGCGCACGCGCCGCAGGTCATGCCGTGGACCGGCACCTCCAGCGTGCGCGTCGCGGGCGGCGCCGCCGCCCCGGTCCCACCCCCCGTGCCGTTCGGATCGCTCATCGGAATTCTACCTGACAAAGGGACACGCACAGGGCGTCTGCCGGCAGCGCGGGCAGCCGTTCTCGTACTTGCGGACGGCCTCCTCCAGATCGACTCCCGCCTGGCTCGCGAGCGTCGCGAGCCAGGCGAAGCAGTCGGCGAACTCCTTCTCCTGCGACGTCTTGTCCTCGCGCAGGAGCGCGCGCGCCAGTTCGCCCACCTCTTCGCTGAACCAGGTGAAGGTCTTCCACATCCCGCGCTTGCTGTCGCGCTCGAAATACTGCGCTTCGATCATCTTCTGGAATTCGCGGATCTGCACGCTGTCACCTCACCGGGGATTCGGGGTTGACCGCCGCGAGGGTACGGCGCCGGCGTCGCAGCAGCCAGCCGACCTCGGGCATACGCAGGAGGAGCGCCGCAACCAGGTAGCAGGCCACGCCCGCCGCCGCCGGCAGCGCCACGCGCACGACGCGCGCGGTCACGCTGCCGCCGTCGGCGCCGCCCAGTCCGCCCAGCCCGCGGAGCACGCCCCAGACGCCGAGCGCCATCAGCGCGCTCGCCGCCAGGCTCGCCGCCGCCGCGCGCGCCACCGGGCGCCATTCCCAGACGCCCAACCGGCTTTCCAGCTTGAGGCAGAGCGCCGCGAGATTCACCACCGCGGCCAGCGCCGTGGACAGCGCGAGCCCCGCCTCCCCGAGCGGCCACACCAGGATCAGATTGAGCGTGAGATTGAGGGCCACGTTCCACGTCCCGATGATCACCGGCGTGCGCGTGTCCTTCAGGGAATAGTACGCGCGCGTCAGCACGTGTACGCCGCAGTAGGCCCAGACCCCGACGGCATAGCAGATGACCACCCAGGCGGTGCGCTGGGCCGAGGCCTCGGTGAACTTCTCGTACTGCAGGAAGAGCGCAATCGCGGGGCGCGCGAGCAGTATCAGGCCGACGGAGGCGGGCACGGCCGCGACCAGGACCAGGCGCAGCGCCTGGCCGACCTGCTCGCGCAGGCCCGCGGTATCGCCCTTCGCCGCCGCCTCCGCGAAAAACGGAAAGACCGCCTGGGCGATCGCGATCCCGATCAGGGCGAGCGGGAACTGCATCAGGCGATTCCCGAAGTAGAGCGCCGAGACCGCGCCGTCGCCGGGCACCAGGAACTCCGCGATCACGCTGTCCATGACCAGGTTGATCTGGATGATCGCGAGGCCGAAGACGGTCGGCCCCATGAGGCGCAGGACCTCGCGCACGCCGGGCAAGCGGTGGTCGAGGCTGGGGCGGTAGCGCACGCCGTGCGCGCGTAGCGCCGGGACCTGCATCGCCAGTTCGAAAACGCCGCCCAGCACCACCGCCCAGGCTGAGCACGACGGAGGCGAGCGCGGGGAGGGTGAAGTGCTTGTAGCAGTTGAGGATGGCCGAGACCAGGGCGACGAGGCAGATGAGCGGGAGGTAGGGCAGCATGATGCGGAGGAGGCCGCAGACCAGGGCGAGCTTCTCGGCGCCGGGACCGCTCCAGGCGGCGGGGAGCGCGTAGCTGGCGCCGATTCCGATCAGGGCGATTCCCGAGAGCAGGACGGCGAGCAGCGTGAGCATGGCGCTCATGAAGCGGAACGCCTCCTCGGCCGGGCGCTTCTCGATCTGCTCGGAGAAGACGGGGATGAAGGCGGCGCTCAAGGCGCCTTCGCCGAAGAGGCGGCGGAAGAGGTTGGGGATCTGGAAGGCGAGGGCGAAGGCGTCCCAGACGGGACCGACGCCGAAGAGGCGGGCGGCGAGCATTTCGCGGGCGAGGCCGAGGATCCGGCTCGCGAGGGTCGCCAGCGAGATGATCCAGGCCGAGCGGACGAAGCGTTGGTCGTTCATGGGCCATGGAGAAACCAGATCGAGCGGCGACTGTCAAGGGATGGATGCGGCCGGCGTGCGCGACCGGGCTTGCATCTCGACCGTACCGCCCGCATGCAGCGAGAACATGGCCCCCCGTCGTGCTCGTACTCGTATCTCGTACTCGTACTCGAATGCCCTGGGCG
>JACRIP010000475.1 GCA_016220045.1 Planctomycetota bacterium | reverse complement strand
TTCGCGGAAGTCGTGCCGCTGCGCTCGCGCGAGCGGGGCGCCGGCCCGAGCGCGTGGGTCAAGCCGGGCCCCGACTTGCGCCGGCAGCGCGCCGGAGTGTGGACCGCCGACGGCCGCTGGCGCGAGTTCGAGGTCTCCGCCTGCCGTCTGCCGCCCGGGGAAGGCGGCGCGGAGGAGACGCTCGTGGCGCTGCGCGACTGCACCCTCGAGCGCAGCGTCGAGGAGGAACGCACGGAGGCCGCCCTGGTGGTCGCGGCCTTCGGCGCGGGCGTGCTCGTGCTCGACGTCACCGGGCGCGTGCTCCGCGCCAACCCGGAGTTCCTGCTGCAACTCGGGTATCTACGGGAGGAACTGGTGGGCCGGTCGGCGCGGCCGCTCTGGGGCGCACCGGGGACCCCGGAGTCGTATGAGACGATCTTCCGCGCGGCGCTGGCCAGCGGCTACGAGGGGGAGGTGCTCGCGACGCGCAAGGACGGCGGCAAGATCCGCCTGCGCGTGCGCGCGGTGGCGGTGCCGGGAGAGCAGGACGTGCCGGTGGGGTCGCTCTGGATCACGCGGCGCGTGGAGTAACGGGGCGGCGAGTAGCCCGTTGACGAAGTGCAGGCCCGGATACCACGCGGATTGTCGATTGTCGAATTCCGATTGTCGATTTCCCGCTCCGCCCACCCCCGTCCGGTGCGGCAATCGACATTCGGCAATCGACAATCGACAATGCGTCGGCCGGTGTCCGAACCTGGCCAACGGGCCACTAGCGCGCGCCCAGGCGTTCGACCGCGACCTCGCCGTTGTGTTTCAGCAGGATCGCGGCGCCGACGGCGATCTCGTGCACGCCGAGATACTCGGTCTCCACGTCGCGCACGAACCGGTAGGTCTGCCCCTTGTCCGCGACGAAGCCGAGCCGCTGGAAGCGCAGGTTGTAGACGAAGTGCTGGTCCACCGGGTCGCGGCCGCCCGCGGGCACGATCTGCTGGGTCTCGAGGTAGCCGATCTGCTGCTTCGGGTCTTTCGCGTAGATGAGCAGGAAGTCGCCGAAAGAGATCTTGCTTTCGGCGACCGGCTTGCGGTAGAAGTCATTGGCCCGGGTGTAGCGGTAGCAGCCCAGCGTGGCGGCCAGTCCGAGCAGAACGACCAGCGCGGTCAGCCTCCGCATCCGCAGCACCTCCAGAGGGAATGATCGAACCGATGTGAGCGGGTCTCTACCGAACTCCCTGGGACGGCGGGCATTCTAGCAGGCGAACGGACCCTTTCAAGAAAAATTCCCGATGCAGCTCGCCGAGCTCCTCGGCCCCGACGGCCCGATCGCCCGCGCACACCCCGCCTTCGAGGTCCGGCCCGAGCAGCTCCAGATGATGCAGGCCGTGGAACGCGCCCTCGCCGAGGGCCGCCACCTCCTGGTCGAGGCCGGTACCGGGGTCGGCAAGACTTTCGCCTACCTCCTGCCCTTCATCCGCCACGCCGTCGCGCGCGAACGCCCGGTCGCCGTCTCCACCCACACCATCAACCTGCAGGAACAGCTCCTGCACCAGGACGTGCCCTTCCTGCAGGCGACCGTGCCGTGGAAGTTCACCGCCGCCCTGGGCAAGGGCCGCTCCAACTACCTCTGCCGACGGCGCTTCGACCTCGCGCGCGAACAGCTCCGGCTCGATCCGGTCGAGCGCGACGAAATGAGGCTGCTGGAGGACTGGATCGAGCAAACCCCTGAGGGCTCGCGCAGCGACCTGCCCTTCGAGCCGCACGAATCGGTCTGGTCGCAGGTCTCGTCCGAGCGCGACAACTGCATGGGCAAGCGCTCGCCCCACTTCGACGAGTGCTTCTACCAGGCGGCCATGCGGCGCCTGCGCAGCGCCTCCCTCCTGGTTCTCAATCACAACCTCACCTTCTCCGATCTCGCGCTGCGCGAGGCCGGGGTCAGCTATCTCCCCGAGTGCGAGGTCGCCGTCCTCGACGAGGCGCACACCCTGCCGGAGGTCGCCCACCGGCATTTCGGCATCGAACTCTCCAGCACGCAGCTCCGCTTCTACCTCCAGGGACTCTACCATCCGGAGCGGCGCAAGGGGTTCCTCGCCGATCGCGGGACCGACGCGGCGCGGCGCGCGGTGGTGGACGCGGCGGTCGCCGCGAACGGGTACTTCGACCGCGCCGCGCACTGGCTGCGCGGCAACGCGGCGGACGGCGGGCGCGTGCGCGCGATCGGTGAAATCCCTGATTCGCTGAGCGGACCGCTGCAGACGCTGGCGGACCGGCTGGAGGAACTCCTGGTCGCCGCGCCGGACGAGGCGGAGCAGTTCGAGATCCAGTCGCACTGGCGCAAGGCGTCGGCGTGCGCGGCGGCGGTCGAGGACTTTTCGCGGCAGGAGGCCCAGGAGAGCGTGTACTGGGTCGAAGAGGCGGCGCGGGCGCGGCGGGTGACGATCCGCGCCTCGCCGATCGACGTCGGGCCGACGCTGCGCCGATTGGTGTTCGGGCGCTTCAAGACCTGCGTGCTGACCAGCGCGACGCTCGGCATCGGGCGCAACCGCTCGCTCGACTATGCCAAGCGCGCGCTCGGCATCGAAGACGCCCTCGAACTCGCGGTCGGGTCGCCCTTCGACTATCAGAACCAGGCGGTCCTCTACCTGTCGCGCAGTCTGCCGGCGCCGGGGGAGAACGGCTATCTGGAGGCGTTGGCGCAGGCGGTCGATCGGCATGTGCGGCGCTCGCGCGGGCGGGCCTTCGTGCTGTTCACGAACCTGGAGCACATGCGGCGGGTGCACGAGCTGGTGGCGCCGGGTCTGGAGGAGTGCGGCGTGCCGGTGCTCTTGCAAGGCGACGGGCTGGGGCGGCACCAGATGATCGATCGCTTCAAGCAGCAGGTCGGGTCGGTGCTGTTCGGCGTCGATTCCTTCTGGCAGGGGGTCGACGTGCCGGGCGAGGCGCTGGAGAACGTGATCATCACCAAGATGCCGTTTCCGGTGCCGAACGAACCGCTGGTGGCGGCGAAGTGCGAGGCGATCGAGGCGCGCGGGGGCAACGCGTTTCTTGACTTCCTGTTGCCGGAAGCGATCATCAAGCTGCGGCAGGGATTCGGCCGGCTGATCCGGCGGAAGACCGATCACGGCAGCGTGGCGATCCTGGACAGCCGGCTGTTGCGCAAGCGCTATGGGCGGACGGTGCTCGACTCTTTACCTGAGTGTCCGCGGGTCGTGGAATAGGGTGGATGCCGATGTCGGTGCCGACGGAGACCGGAGCCGCGGGGGCGGAGGGCGGCGGGGCGGAGGCGAGCGGGCTTGGGCGGGAGGGCGTGCTGGTGATTCTGGGCGGCGAGGGAATGCTGGGGCGTGCGCTGGCGGCGGCGGCGGCGGCGGCGGGGATGGCGTGCGCGGCGCCGCGCCGGGCGGAGAGCGACGTGCGGGAGGGGGAGGCGGTAGCGCGAGCGCTGGCGGGGGGAGTGCGGGCGGTGCCGGGCGAGGGGAGGATCGGGGTAGTGGTGAACTGCGCGGCGGCGACCGACGTGGATGCGTGCGAGCGGGAACCGGAGCGGGCGGATGCGCTGAACCGGCGGGCGCCGGAGCGGCTGGCGCGATTGTGCGCGGAACGGGGGATTCGCCTGATCCACCTATCGACCGACTACGTGTTTGACGGGAGCAAGGCGGGCGGCTACGTCGAGGCGGACGCGGCGGCGCCGATCAACGTGTACGGGGCGACGAAGCTGGCGGGGGAGCGGGCGGTGGCGGCGGCGCATCCGGGGGCGCTGGTCGTGCGCACTTCGCGGCTCTTCGGCCCGGGGGGGCGGCGGAATTTCGTGGAGACGATGCTGCGGCTGGCGCGGGAGCAGGCGGGGGTAGGCGGGGCCGGTGCGGCCGAGCGCCTACGGCGGCCGATTGAAGTGATCGACGACCAGTGGGGGAGTCCGACCTACGCGCCGGACCTGGCGGGGGCGTTGCTGCGGTTGGTGCGGGAAACGGAGGCGGCGGGCGTGTTGCACGCGGCGAACGCCGGGACGACGACGTGGTATCGGTTTGCGTGTCGGATCATGAGGACGGCGGGGGTGGTGGCGGAGGTGGTGGCGGGCGAAGCGGAGAGCGCGCGGCGTGCGGCGCGGCGTCCGGCGAATTCCACGCTGGACTGCGGGCGGCTGGCCGGATACGGCATCCGCCTGCGACCGTGGGAGGAGGCGCTGGCGGAGTATCTGCGGGGGCGCGGGGGTGGGGGGGGGTAGGGCAGCGGTGTCGTTTGGGGGCAGGCCGCGCGGGGACTGGCTTGGCGGGCGGGTGGCGGACGTGGCGGCGGACGTGGCATCGACCAATCGCCGTAGGGGCGCGTCGCGACACCCCCCTACGGGGTCGGCCACCGCCGGCTGCCCACCGCCCAACCGCGTGGCG
>JACRIP010000474.1 GCA_016220045.1 Planctomycetota bacterium | reverse complement strand
TCCATCGTCAGCTCCAGCTTGTGCGTCCCCGGCGTCAGCTTGTCCGCAAAGGCCGGCAGCCGCAGCGCGCCCGTCGTCTCCGGCGTAAACCCGACCTTGCCGATCTCCACGCCGTCGATCGCCAGATGCAGCGTGCCCGGCGCCTTCGGCGTCGCGCGCGCCGCGTCGTAGCCCAGGATCGCCTTCAACGCCATGATCGTGCTCTGCGTCGAGCCGAACCGCCCACCCTTGCAGCGCTCCGTCATCCAGCCCGCCGCCTTTTCGAGATTCGCCGCCTGCGCGGGCGCCGCGAGCCACGCCATCATCGCCAGCGCCGTGGTCTCGATCTCCAGGCACTCCCCGCCCGAACGCGTGATGCTCGTCGCCGCCCCGCGCACCGCGCCGTCCTGCTCCTGCTTCGCCGCGAGCTTCGCCGCGATCGCCCGCCCCCCCTCCGCGTCGCCCGCCAGGAACAGGATGTTCGCGGCCAGCCCGAGCACGTACGTGTCGGTCGCGCCCGCCGCCGCCGCCTTGATCGCCGCGATTTCGGCGTCCAGCCCCTTTTCGCCCGCGTTCAGGAGCGCCCATACGATGTAGGCGTTGGTCACATCGTCCGGCGCCCCGCCGAAACTGTCGAGCGCGCGCGGATTGCGCGTGAAGCCGCCCTTGCCGTCGCGCCGCGACAAGAGCCACGCGCGGGTGCGCTTGAGCATTTCGGCGTCTACCGGGTAAACCCCCGACATGTCGCTGAATTCCATGACCCCGTAGGCGGTCAGCGCCTCGTGGCCCGGGTCGCCGCCGAACCATTCATACCCCTTCTCCTTGCACTCGAACCCGACCAGGCGCTTGTAGCCCTTGTCGAGCAGGTCGCCGGCGCGCGCCACGAGCTGCGGGTCGGTGACGCGGTGCGACTTGAAGTAGTTCATGACCATCAGGTTCGGATAGGCGGTCGAACTGGTCTGCTCGAAGCAGCCGCACGGCTCCTGCAGCAGCCCCGCGAGCGCCTCGGTCAGGCTCGCCATCGGGCTCGGATAAACGACCGCTTCCGCCACCAGGCTGCCCGGCTCGATGCCGTCCGGAATGGTGATCGCGTGGGTCGCGCTGCCGGCGAGCTTGCCGCCGAGCGCGATTTCGATCGGGAAGCCGAAGGGGACGACCGGGATGGTGCGCGTCACCGTGTCCCGGAAGGCGCCCGCGCTGCCGATGAGCTTGACCGCGACTTCGCCGTTGTGCTTGCCCGCGATCAGGGTGAGGTAGAGGCGGCCGCTGGAGTCGGCGCGCAGGGCGAGCTTGGGCTCGGCCCCTTCGCGCACGATGCCCGGTCCGATCTCGGCCGTGAGCAAGGCTTCGAGCGGGTCGGCGGTGCCGTTCGCGAGCGCCACCGGGACTTCGATCAGGTCGCCCGCGGTGATTTCGAGCGGGAGCTTGGGCTCCAGGTAGAAGGGCTTGCGCGCCTCGACGCCGAGCGTGCCCGCGCCCAGGCCGCCTGCGGTATTCACCGCATCGGCGCGCACGGAGAAGGTGGTGACCGAGTCGGAGAGGTCGAAGGTCACGGTCGCCTTGCCCGTGGCGTCGGTGGCGAGGCCCGCATTCCAGTAGACGGTTTCGGCAAAGTCGTTGCGCTGCTCAGGCGAACGCCCGTCACGCGACGCGTGCGCGTAGACGCGCACCCAGCCGGGGGCCATTTCCTTGGCCATGCGCTTCTTCTCGGCTTCGAGGCGGCCGGCGGGGCGGCGCGCGCGCAGCGCGTCGCGGTCGCCGGCCTCCTCGTTCTTGTCCTGGGCGTCGTCGCCGGCGACCAAACCGGCGGCCGGCTCGGCTTGCGGCGCATCGGCTCCGGCGGCCGGGTCGGGCACCGGGGCGTTCACCACGATGCCGTCTTCGCCGGCCTTGGGCTGCGCGTCCGGCGCGGGCGCCGCCGCGGCCTGCGGCATCGGCGCCTCCTGCGCCCCCAGCAGCACGCCGCGACCGCCCCGTTCTTCCGCTTCGTCGAAGCCGCCGCCGGCGAAGGCCGCGCCGGCGGGCGGGGCGGGCGGCGGCGCGAGGCGCAACGCCAGCGCGCGTTTTGCGGCGTCGCCGTCGCGCCCGACAAACGCCTCGGCATCGCGGAAGGCGAAGCGGCGCCAGCCCTGCGTGCCGAGCAGGAGATCCACGGCGCGCGTCGCTTCGGGCACGTCCGACAGGTAGACCTCGGCGTCGGCCAGTTCGCGCACGTCGCTGCCCAGCAGCACCTGCACCGGCAGGCGCGGGGCGCGCTCGCGCTTGTCGATCGCTTCCAGCACCGCCTGATCGGTCACGGCAATGCCGACCAGCGCGGCGACCGGCTTGCCCTGCTCGTCCGTGGTCTCGATGGTCACGCTGACCTTGCCGCCCGGCGTGGTGCGCTCGGGATTCGCCGTCACCTTGACGAGCGTGCGGCGCGCCGGCGCGCGGAAAATCAGGCGTTCGGCGCGCGGGGTGCCGCTGTCGTCGACGACCGTGGCGCGCAGCACGCCTTCGGCGGTCGAGGGCGGGGTGAGGGTGATCGCGGCGGTCTCGCCGGCGCGCAGCTCGAAGGGCGCGGCGGCGATTTCGCGCTCGTAGCGCGAGAGGATGAGCTTGCCCGTGCCGCCGGCCTTGGCGCCGACGCGCAGGATCACCGGCGCGTTCGCCGGAAAGACATCGGTCGCGGCGGCCAGGGTAAAGCCCGTAGGCAGCGGCTCGGGCAGGTCGAAACGCTGGACGTTGCCGGCCGGCTGGTCGAGCACGACGACGTACTTCTCGCCGGTGAGCGGGGTGAAGCTCCAGAGGCCGCGGCCTTCGTGCTCGGTGGCGAAGGTGGCGACGGCGGCGCCGGAGCGGTCGAGCACGCGGCCCTTGACGTCCGCGGGCAGCTTGCGCGTGTCGCGGGCTTCGAGGTAGACGCGGCAGGGGACGCCGGGGACGAGGTCGCCGCCCTCGGGGAAGAACTGGATGGCGACCTTGTTGAGGAGGATGGGGAGGGTCTTGGCGGCGGTCTCGGTGACGCCGCCGTCGGTGATGACGAGGGCGAGGGAGCCGTCGCCGTTCTCGATTTCGGCGGGGAGCTTGAAGCTCACGCTCGTGCCGCCGGTCGCGTCGAGGGTTGCGGCGCCGCGCCAGATCTCCTTGCCGTCCACGCGGGCGATGCCCTCGACCGCGGCGCCGACCGGAATGCCGCCCTCGGCGCGCTTCGCCGAGAGGGTGGCGGTGACTTCGTCGGCAGGGCCGTAGCCCTTGCGCAGGAACTGGAGGTCGGTGCGCAGGCGGGGCACGCGGTAGGAGCGGATATCGAACTTGGTTTCGGCGGGTGCGTAGCCGTTCCAGGGGAAGGCGGCGACGAGGGTGTACTCGCCGCCGGCCTGGCCTGCGGGCACGGTCCAGGCGTAGCCGAGGATGCCGTTCTGGACCTGGATGCCCTCGTTGACGACGATGTCGCCCTTGGGGGACTTGATCTGGACCTGGCAGTAGGCGGCGGTCGAGTGGAGGGTGGTCTTGAAGGCGTCGAGCAGGAAGCCGCGCAGGTAGACGGTCTCGCCGGCGCGGTACATCGGCTTGTCGACGGCGAGGTGGAGGAGTGCGCGATCGTCGCCGCCGAGGTCCTTGGGGAAGCCGCCGTCGCCGCGGACGTAGGGCAGGCCGAGGGTGCCGAGGGCGAGGGCGGTCGCGGTGCCGAGCAGCGCGCGGCGCCAACCGGCGCGGAAGGTGGATCGCATGGCGGTACTCCGAGAACGGGAGATCGTGAGTGCAGGTGCAGACGGCGGGCTTGGATGCCGGGGGCTGGGGGCGGGTTCCACAATTCTTGGCGGGCGAAGGGCCACGAAGCGGGGGAGAAGGGCCACGAAGAGAAACGGGAACACGAAGGGCCACGAAGACGAGGCCCACGAAGGGCCACGAAGACGGGGGCGACGACGGGCCGCGACCGCACGAGATGGGTGGCGCGCAACGCACCTGTCTGTCGCGGCGCGTCGTCGCCCCCCTTGGTGGTTCTTCGTGGTTCCCGCTTTGTGGCCCTTCGTGTTCCCGTCGTTCTTCGCGGCCCTTTCCCTCCGCTTGGTGGTCCTCTTTTCTGGTCACCGCCTCCCCCCTCGGGTATAATCCCGCCCGCAACCGCTCCGCGCTCCGCGCGGCACCCTACATCTCACGGGAGGCCCCATGCTCAATGTGATCGTGTTCTTCGTCCTGCTGGTCACCTTCGGCATCATGGCGGCCCTCGTCGCCGCCGCCAACCAGTTTCTCGGCGTGATGGCCTTCCTCGGCGCGGTCCTCGGCGCCCTGCTGATCGCCATGATGGTGCGCGTCGCCCGCCAGTGGGAGCGCTGCCTCGTCCTGCGTCTCGGCAACGTCATCGGCCTCAAGGGCCCGGGAATCTTCTTCGTGATCCCGGTGGTCGACGAGGTGCATACCGTAGACACCCGAGTGATTACCAACGACATTCCGAAGCAACAGGTGATCACGCAGGACAACGTGCCGGTCGAGATCAACGGCGTGCTCTACTTCCGGATCAAGGATCCGGAGATCGCGATCACGAAAGTCCAGAACGTCACCTACGCGATCGGGCAATACGCGCAGACCGCGCTGCGCGACGTGGTCGGCGGCCTGTCCCTGGACCAACTGCTCTCGGAGCGCGAGAAGATCGGCGCGGCGATCGAGAAGCTGGTGGAGAAGGAGGCCGAAGCCTGGGGCGTGGACGTCACCGGCATCCGGCTCCAGGACATCGAAATGCCCGAAGACCTGAAGAAGATGATGAGCCGCCAGGCCTCGGCCGAACGCGAGAAGCGCGCCACGATCACCAAGGCGGAAGGCGACAAGCTGGCGGCCGTGAACCTGGCCGCCGCCGCCCAGCTCATGGCCGCGAGCCCCGGCGCGATGCAGTTGCGGACGCTGCAGACCATCGACGGCCTGGGACCGACCCCCTCGAACACCGTGGTGCTCGCGATCCCGATCGACGTCATCCAGCTCATTCAGAAGTACGCGCAGGGCGGGCCGGGGGCCGCGCTCCCGGCGCCCCCGCTGCCGCTCCCCGCACCCGTCGCGTGATCGGGCGCCGCTCCCTGCCTGCGGAGGTCGCGATGTCGATGTGCCGCCCGGTATTCGCCTGGGCCGGTCTGCTGCTCCTCCTCGCGTCCGGACTCCGCGCCGAGGAGCCGGCCCCTCCACCCACGCCCGACCAGGTGCTGGAGCAGCTCCACGCGGGCAACGCCCGGTTCGTCGTGGACCAGCCGCTGCGCCTCCATCAGAGCCTGGAGCGGCGCCGCGATACCGCCGAGCACGGGCAAACGCCGGTCGCCACCGTGCTCGCCTGCTCCGACTCGCGCGTGCCGGTGGAGCTGCTCTTCGATTGTGGCATCGGCGATCTCTTCGTGGTCCGGGTCGCCGGCCAGGTGGCCCAGGTCGACGAGACCGGGTCCGTCGAGTACGGCGTGCTCCACCTGCACACGCCGGTTCTCCTCGTGCTCGGCCACAGCGGCTGCGGCGCGGTCACCGCCGTGGCCACCGATGCCCACGTGGAGGGCAGCATTCCGCGGCTGGTGGCGCCGATCCGTCCGGCCGTCGAAGCGGCGCGGCGCGCCAATCCGGAACTCACCGGATCTGCGCTCATCGAGAAGGCGATCGAAGAGAACGTCCGGCGCAGCATGGAGGGCCTGCTGCGGCGCAGCGAGCGCCTGCGCGGGGAGGTCCGCGCCCAACGGGTCCGCGTCGTCGGCGGCGTGGTCGATCTCGCCACCGATCAGGTGCGCTGGCTCGGTCCGCACCCGCGCGAGGCCGAGATCCTGGCCGCGGAAGCCGCGCGCAAGGTGCCCGCCGGTGAGACCGGCACGCCGGGCGACGGCAAGTGACGGGAGCGGAACCCCCTCCTGCACGTGCTCTGCGCGGATCGCTTCTCGCTTGTCGCTCCGCCTCTCCTGTGGCATAGTACGCGTCGCCATCGACCTCCTCTCCGTGAGGCTGCGTCCCTGACCCCTGACCCCTCGTCCCTCGTCCCTGACCCCTTCTCCCTCGTCGAGGCTCCCATGCGCACTCTCCGCGCGCTCGCCCTCCCTGGCGTGCTGCTCCTGACCCTGTGCCTGGTCGCGGCCCCCGGCCTGCGTGCCGACGCGCCGACGCTCGACGGCGTCTATGCCGTCGAAGGGGATGGCGTGCTCGGGCGCTACAAGGGGGAGATCAAGTTCTCACCCGGGTCGGGCGGCACCGAGGTTTCGGGCGCCGTGAAGTTCGAGAACGGCGAGGTCAGCCGGGTCGCCGCGCGCGGGACGATCGAGGAGGGCGTGCTGAAGGTGGACTGGGGCCAGCCCGAGGGCGGCGCGCTCGAGCGCCTCGAGACCGCCGGGAACGGCTCGGCCGCGGGGCGCGCGCGCTCCGCCGCCGCCGCCGGCCGGATCGTCGTCTACTACACGGTCGAAAAGGACGGCGCCAAGGCCACCGGCCGCCGCCTCGCCGAGCTCGGCAACGGCGCGCCCGGCATCGAGCTCGCCACCGAGAAACTCACGCGCAAGGACCTCAAGGACCTGAAGGGCACGCTCCTGCGCATCGCCAAGCGCGAGCTCGAGAAGCTCGCCTACAAGCCGCAGGACGTGAGCAAAAGCTTCAAGATCTACGATTTCCTGCACCTCGGCATGGGCGCGGGCGCGAAGCTGGTCAAGGAGGAGGACCTGTCCCCGCTGCACAAGGCCGGCTCGAGCGTCTTCCGCGAGGCAGGGCGCGGCGACCCGGTCTGGGTGCACGTCAACGTCGAAGGCGGCCCGCGCGTCAGCCTCGGCTTCCCGATCCCGATCGCGACCGGCCTTACGGTAAGCACCGGATTCTCCGCCGGGGCCAACCTGCGCTACTCCATCACCTCCCCCTACCCCAAGGAACTCTCGACCCGCATCCTCGACAGCGCCGAAGAGGCCTTCGACCTGCCGCTCTCCGCCGCCCGCGCCGACGAGCTGGTGCCCGGCGAGACCTACGCCCTCGAGGGGAATTCGACCGTCAGCCTGTCCGAGAGCCTGGGCGTGGGCCAGGGGCTGGGCGGGATCGGCGGCGTGGTGCGCGTCGAGGCTTCGGCCGGCGAGCACGCCACGATCTCCGTCCGCGGCGCCTTCAAGTTCGAGGTCCAGCGCCTCGACGGGCAGCGCGTGCGCGTCGGCATCTCGAACACCAAGTCCCGCTCCACCAGCGCCGGCATCCACGTGCTGGTCGGTGCCTACGTCAACCGCGACCTGTTCCCGCCGCCGCCGAATTTCCTGCCCGGCAACCTCGACGTCACGATCTACAAGGCCCTGACGCGCAAGCTGACGAACGAGGTCGCGCACCGGCTCGAGGACATCCTGAAGATCGACTTCCGGCTCGGCGGCGGGCTGGCGAACGAGAAGACCTTCGATCTCGCCTACGTGTTCGACCTGAGGCAGCCGGCGGCGCGCGAGGCCTACGAGAACGCGCTCGGCGGCGACCTGCGCTGGGACGCCGACTCGACGCCGGGCCGGCCGGTCGTGGTCGAGGGCGTGACGCGCGAGAAGTACCACACGCTCGACGTGGTCAGCTCCTCGACCTACGCCACCCTCAAGCTGAGCCTGCTCAGCGCCTATTCGAACACCTCGGTGACCGACCTCAAGGATCTGGAGGCGTCGTACGACGGCGTGGTGACGGAGACGCGGACGGCGCGCTTCGAGCGCAGCGGGCGCGACATTTTCGGCAATGAGGGGCGGGTCTTCCTGGAGAAGTCGGACCGGCATTGGGCGGGCGGCGACCGGGAGCCGGGCGCGACGCATACGGTGATTTACCGATCGGCGGAGACGGACACGTACACGCGGCGTTCGGACGTGCACCGGATCCTGCGGGTGACGGAGGAGCTCCTGGGCGACGCGGCGCCGCGGGCGGCGATCGAGGAGATCCGGGCGCGGCGGCCGGACCGCGGCTTCCTGCGCAGCGCCTACGGCGATTCCCGGCTGGAGTGGGAGATCGGGTTCGGGCGCGCCGGGCTCGGGCGGGCGATCGGGGCGACGGACGAGGCGGTGTGGGAGGCCTATGCGCGCGTGTTCACGGCGGCGGAGAAGGACGCGCCGCGCTGGGCGACGCCGGACGGGCGGCGGACGATCGACAACGAGCGGCGCTGGGCGGGCGGCGGCGTGGGGGCGAACCGCGAGGACCCGTTCCTGAAGCGCGAGATCGACGAGATGGAGAAGGCGGAGCGGTTCGTCAACGGCGTGCGCAAGATTCGGGAGCTGCGCGCGGCGGGGCGGCCGGAGGAGGCGGTGAACGACGAGCTGATGGCGATGGCGAAGAACGAGCGCTACGATTTGTATGGGATCGGGGCGCTGGCGCGGCTGGCGGGGTCGGGCGGGACGACGATGCGGATGCACCTGACCGGGCACGACCTGGACTTCTCGGCGGCGGGGGGCGAGATCCGGGACGAGTAGGGGGGGGCGGGAGCGCCGCTTCGCGGGGCAGGGCTAGCTGACGTGCTGCTCCAGCAATTTCGGCACGGCGTCCCTGCGCACCCGCCTCTTGCTTCCGAAGACCCTTGCCAGCGGGCCATTCGGTACGATGAAGGCCTGGTTGACGGAGTCTTCCAGCCGCTTCATGTCGATGTACAGCTCCACCTTGCTAAGAACTCGGTGCTTCGGCATCGGGCCAAGGCCGACGATCTTGGCGAGGGCGGAGTCGGGCTTGACCCTGGCGCAGGCGGACATCGCGGCCTGCGCGTTCGCCAGCACACGTCTTTCCCATCGCTGTGGAAATTGATCGCTCCAGGTTTGCAAGCCGTCCGCGAATCGGCTAAGGGTTGGTGACATGTGGGCGGCCGCGGAGTGCAGGAGGCTGCTGATGGCGACCAGAGCGTTGCGACGTACCTCATGGTCGGGTTCCCTGACCAGCGCCGCCAGGGCGCCGAGCGTCGGGACGAGAAGGCTCTGCGGAAGCGCATGCGACGAACCCACAGCGTTCAGCGCGAAGGCTGATCGGACTCTTCTGACGGTGGACTGCTCGCGGTCCTGGAGCACGACCAGCAGATCGAGGACGGAATCCGGTACCGCGGCCTCGGGGAGTTCCCGGGCGCGGCGGACGGCTTCGTCGGCGTCCTGGTCGAGGGCAGGTCTCAGGTTTGTCACATCAGTTTCTTCCTAGTTTCGTGAGAGACGCGGATTCCCGAGCGATCGAGGGCCTGAAGAACCGCTCCCTTGAAATCGCGATCAAAGGGCACGTTGTATGTGCCCGAAAAGTTGTTCAGGTCCACGACCTCGCCGTGCTCGAACACAATCTCCCCGGCAGCGCTCACCGGTTGATTCTTGAACAGAGTCTCGTGCTTGATCGCGTCCCGGGGAAAACTCCGAGGATCAAGCTCTTCGCCCTCCCGTGGGCGATGGCCGCCGTCCGGAGCGAGACGCATTCGTGCCCGCCTTACGGCGAAGATCCACACATCTGGGGCCCCCGCGGGCGGCGTGGAGAGCAGTTGCCCGGTTCGGGGATGGCTGGCCCGCTGTTCGGGTCGCAGATCGGGATTCATCTGGTTCAGGTCAAAAACGGAATTCCATCCCGGCGAACTGCAGCGATCCACTCCGCGACGCCAAAGAGCAAGCGGAAGACCTGGGCATTGACCCGGGAGGAGAGCAACTCGGTCAGCGTATTCATGGTGTGTGGTCATGGCACTCATCTACCGCAAACCCTGCACTCCCCCCGATTGCAGCGCCTGCCAGACCCCATCCATCTCACTTCCGTCCGGCGGCACAAAGATTCCCAGACCATCCCTCCCGCGGGTGAGCAGGACTCGGTAGGCATTGCGGCGCAATTTCGCCGCGTCGTGTACCGCGGGGTTCCTCCTACGGATCACGGCCTCCCAGCGCCCATCACCCCAGACGAGGTCCGGCCCCCAACAGAGGATCGGGTAGTCGAGTTCGAGACCTTGGCAACCGAACTCGGTCTCGGCGACCTCGAGGCGACAACACGACAGCGTGTCGGTGGCATCCCCCTCAAACCAGCGCCCGTGCGGAAAGTACCTGGCCGGCGGCGTCCGGACCCCATAGTTGCCAAGACGGCTTCCGCGAAAGCGAGATGAAGTGATGAGCCCGAATTTCTTGTCAGGTTGCCCCTCGTAGACCCCCCTCGCGTACTCCCGCAGGGCCTCCAGAGACCGCGACGCCGTTATCTCGTACCCCTGGGCACGCATCTCCTCCGCGATATTGGTCGCCTGGCCGAACCGTCCTTCGAGCAGGAGCCCTGCCCAGTGGGCCATGTTCGACGCGCGGTGGCTGCGCAGTGTTACGCTCAGGTGGAGCCGCTCCTCGCTCCGCCAAGGGAGCGCGGCGGCCTTGAACTCGCGTTCGAAGTGGGGTGGCCCCACGATCTCCCAGCCTCCCGCGTTCCGGAATGCCTCGACCCATTGCGCGATTCCACCCTCTTCCCCTTCATGGATCTCCTGCCCGCTCCCGATCAGGGCCACCAGCAGGAATCCGTCATCGACGCGGGCCGCAATGCGGGCCAGCAGCGCGGGCTCCCCGTCCGCGAGCGCGCCCCGGTGTTTCTTGAGCACCCGATGCCGGTCCCAAGCCCGCTGCGCCTCATCGAATACGACCACGCGCTCCCGTGGCACGGCTTGCGTCCTGACGAGGTGATCGAGGATGAAACTTCTCATGTCCCGGACGAATTCGCGGCTGTCCAGCGTGTGCTGCAGCACTTGCACAAGCGGGCCGTTCCCGGAGAGGAACACCGCGGGCGCCAGGAGCCGACGCGAGTGCACGAGTTGGAGCCCTACGAGCGTCTTGCCGCTCCCCGGCACGCCCGACACCAGCGCCAAGACTCGCTTCCGCCCCGCGCGCGCCTCCTGTGCCAGCTGCTGGATGCGGTCGATCGTCTCGTCGACACGCGCCGAAGCCGCGGCCCGGACGCGCGGTAAGGGCTTCTTCTCGAAAAGCAACCGTGCAGCTTCCGCGAGCGCGGGAAGGGGCTCGAACGGGGCGCGCACCCACGATCTCCCGTCGGCACGCCGACCGGCCCCGCCGCGTGCCAGCTCACGAATCTCCGCTCCGAGCCGCGAAGCCGGCACGACACGTACACCATCGCGCACTTCCGGCACTCCCGCCATGCCGATGGGCACGAGGATGGGTACCAGTGTCTTCTCCCGGCAGCCAGCGTGATACTCGCTCAGGTCACGCACGTACCCCTTGACCTGCGCCAGATCCGCCGGCTCGGCGGAGACGCGATTCTTGAATTCGATAACTAGAACGAGCCCGTTTTCCAGAACGATCAAGTCGGGCCGGCGTCCTCCCGAACGCGCCAGTTCGAACTCCAGCACCACAGCGTATCCCGCCGCGTCGGGCATGCAGGTCGAGAGCTGCTCGCGCAGCATACAGAGACTGGCATCCCAGGCGCGAAGCTGCGGCCCGCCGGTCTCGCGAAGGAACGCCGTGAGCGAGGACAGCAGATGTTCTTCGGGTGTGTCGAGAAAATCGGCGACAGACCCGTGCCAAGCGCAGGGCTCGTCCGATCTCGGCGAGGCAGACATCGGCGCGCACATCTCCCATGGCAGGTTCTCGGACCGTCAAGGTGCCGGGCCACGCGTACGGCGCTCATGTGCGCCGTGGGCCCTGCGGAATGCGGAGGCGTCCATTGCATCGCGCGCAACCCCGTTACCATTCCCCGGGCTGGCTTCATCGAGGATCGTACGCGCAAACCCGCCGCGCAGCCGCGACGGCTCCTATCCTACGCGGGATGGCAGGTATGCCGCAAGGGGACGATGATGCCCCCAGGGATCGCCGGAGCGGCGCTTGCCTGGGACTGCCTGCAACAGCCGGACGGTGTCCAGATGTATCCGTGGGGCAAGCCGGGCGCGGCGACCCGGTCTGGGTCCACGTCAACGGCGAGGGCGGACCGCGCGTCAGCCTCGGCTTTCCGATTCCGATCGCGACCGGCCTTACGGTAAGCGCCGGTTTCTCCGCCGGCGCCAACCTGCGCTACTCCATCACATCCCCCGACCCCAAGGAACTCTCGACCCGCATCCTCGACAGCGCCGAAGAGGCCTTCGACCTGCCGCTCTCCGCCGCGCGCGCCGACGAACTGGTGCCCGGCGAGACCTATGCCCTCGAAGGGAATTCGACCGTCAGCCGGTCCGAGAGCCTGGGCGTGGGCCGGGGCCTGGGCGGGATCGGCGGCGTCGTGCGCGTCGAGGCTTCGGCCGGCGAGCACGCCACGGTCTCCATTCGCGGCGCCTTCAAGTTCGCGGTCCAGCGCCTCGACGGGCAGCGCGTGCGCGGCGGCCGGATCGCGGCTTCCTGCGCAGCGCCTACGGCGATTCCCGGCTGGAGTGGGAGATCGGGTTCGGGCGCGCCGGGCTTGGGCGCGCGATCGGGACGGGGGACGAGACGGTGTGGGAGGCCTACGCGCGCATCTTCCCGGCGGCGGAGAAGGACGCGCCGCGTTGGGCGACGCCGGAAGGGCGGCTGACGATCGACAACGAGCGGCGCCGGGCGGGCGGCGGCTCGCAGCCCGCCTGCGCGCGGCCGCGACCGATCCAGATGAGCGGCTGCGGCATTGGGCGCGGATCGCGCTTTGGCGCCTGCGGCGGCAGTAGGCGTCCGCGGCCCTACGCCCGGCCGGCGCGCACGGGGGAGAGGACATTCCGGCGGGCGGAGGATGCGCCCGGGACTCCGATCAAGCTCGCGCCGGAGCGGCCGATTCACCTTGCCGCAGGTACCACCGCCGCATATGATCTCTCGCACCTCGTGGCGGCCTTCCGGGGGCGGCGGCCGGGAAGGCGGTTCGGCCGGCCGGTGCGCCGCCCGAGGGTGGAGGCGAGGATGGACGTCGCGGGATTCCGCCCTGGAGGGGCCGCGGTGCAAGATCCTGCGAACGCGAAGCTCGTGCTCGCCAAGGGACCGGAGGAGTCAGGCCTCATCTCGGGTTACTGCCGGACCTTGCTGGACATCGGGACCGGCGGCGTGTCGCGGTGAAGGCGTCCCCTCAGGCCCTTCCGCGCTCCCACCGGCGAACATGGGGTCGCCGATCGCCGGCGAATGCGGGTCGGGCAGCGGCGGCGGGACCGAACACGTGAACTGTGAGGGAAACATGGCCCGTCCGGGCGATCAAGCCATGGCCGAGGCGGCGATCCGCGAGGGGTATCTGCGCGCGGAAGAGGCCTCCGAAATCGAGGCGGCACGGGCGCACGCAGAGGCCACCCTGGGCCGGCACGTGTCCTTCGAGCAAGTGGCGGGCGAGCAGCGCTGGCTGGCCGCGAAC
>JACRIP010000467.1 GCA_016220045.1 Planctomycetota bacterium | reverse complement strand
GCGTCGCGGCTGCTCCGCCGCCCGGGACGCGCGTGGTCTGCGTCTGGACCGCGCAGGACGAGCAGGGGTGGCTCGGCCTTTACGCGGCGGCGGCGCGGCGGCGCCAGGGGCTGGTCGCCTTGATCGCGCTGGAGAGCTTCGAAGGGCGACCCGGCCGTTGTGCGGTGGTCGGGGAGGTGTCGGCCCGCGCGGATGTCATCGGCGAGTCGCTCCTCGCGGCCCTGGGGGAGACCGTTCAACCGGCGGAGCGCGTGCCGCACGGGCTGGACGAACTCGCGCGCTTCCTGCCCTGCCGGCTTGCCGGGATTGCCGTGAAGGAACGCGGAACCGCGACCGAAATCGTCGACCTGGGGGACGCCGAGGCCCTGGCGCGGGGGCTGGGACGCTTCTTGGAGGGGCTGAAGTGATCGGAATGGCGAGGTGGTTCTGCCTGCGGTGGCCGGCGGCACTGGTTCCGGTCTTGCTGCTCGCGGCGGCGCTCGCGTCGGCCGCGCCGCCCGGTCGCGGCGGCAACGGTGACGAGCCGGCCGAACTGGTGGAACGGCTGGTGCGGGCGCGCGGTCTGTCGGGGTTCGAAGGGCCGGTGCGCGAGCAGGTGGCGGCGCTTCTGCCCGCGGGCCTTGCGAGCGAGACCGACAAGGCCGGCAACTTCATCGTGCGCATCGGGAATGGACCTTATCGTATCGCTTTTCTTGCGCACCTGGACGAACTCGGTTTCACGGTCCAGGGGATCGAGCCCGACGGGCGGCTGAGGGTGACCGCGGTCGGCCGGTTCCTGCCGAGTCTGTTGCAGGGGATTCCGGTGACGGTGGAGGGCGATCGCGGCCCGGTCCCGGGCGTGGTGGTTGCGGGCGCGGGGCCGGCGCGGGAGGCGAGCGAGCTGCGGGTGGACCTGGGCACGCTCGACGCGGCGGCGACGCGTGCGTTGGGGGTCAAGGCGGGGGCGCCGGTGGTGCCGGAGAAGCGCCTGGACCGGCTTGCCGGCCGGCGCGTCGCGGGGCGCTCCCTCGACGACCGGGTCGGGTGTGTGGCGCTGCTGCTGGCCCTGCGCGCGCTTGCGGCCGCGCCGCCGCCCGCGGACCGGACGGTGAGCTTCGTCTTCGACGTGCGCGAGGAGATCGGGCTGCAGGGGGCGCAGGCCTATTTGCTCGGGGAAAGGCCGGATCTGGCGATCGCGATCGACACCTTCGTGAGCACGGAGTCGCCGGTGGAGGATGGGCGGCTGGCGCGGGCGGCGCTGGGTGGCGGGCCGGTCTTCCGGGCGATCGACCACAGCTATGCGGCGCAGGCGGAGGATCTCGGGCGTTTGCAGGAGATCGCGGCGCGGGCGGGGGTGACGTTGCAGGTGGGGGTGACGGCGGGCTACAACGATGCCTCGGCCGGGGCCTACGCTGGGGTGCGGATGCTGGCGCTCGGCTGGCCGCAGCGGGCGGCGCACTCGCAGGCGGAGACCATGGAACTCGCCGACCTGGAGGGGCTGGCGCGGCTGGTGGCGGAGGTCGCGCGGTCGTACGGCAAGCCCTGAGGGCGCGGGCGCGGGGGGGCTGGGGGCTGGGGGAGGCGGGGGAGGGTGTGCGAGGCGATGTAGATCGCCACCGAACACACGGAACACACCGAGAGACGACTTGTTTTGAATGGGTGTTGGTCGTGCGCCCCGGGTTCGGCCGCGGCGAGGCGGCGGGCGGACATCGAGCACTCTGGATTTCGCCGCGGCCAAGGAGTAGTGCCCGGAGCACACGTGCGTTCGTAGTTCCGCCTTCAGAGGCTGTCGTAAAAGGTCGAATCGGGCGGAAACGCCTCGCTCTGGGGATCGGGTCGCCCCCGCGAGACTCCGGCCTCAGAAACCTCGCGGCGCAGGCCGGAAGGCCTGCGCCACAAGGGTTTCGAGCGCTTCTGGGACGATCGAGCGCGCTCCGGCAATTGTGGTGCAGGCCTGCCGGCCTGCACCGAATGACCACTAATCGCCGCCTTTTACGACAGCCTCAGAAGGCGGAGGTACGAACGAGCCGCGTGGTCGGTCTACCAGGCTTGCCGCGGCGGGCGGTCCGTGTGCCTGGGCCGGCGATCAGCTTTGTCGTGGTAGGCGCGGCGCGCGGTCCGGCTTCGAGACCGGCGAGTCGTGTGGTCGTGCTCGCTGATCCGCCGCTGTTCCCCCCGCCCTCTTCACGCGTGCTCCGCGCGCGGGTCAGCCCGTCAGATCCACGCCGCCCACGCGCAGCAGGAGTTCGAGCTCGAGGCCGAACGCAATGGCGCAGGCGAGGAGGAATGCCAGGCCGGTCCATCGACCGTTGCGCAGGTGGCGACGCCAATAGAGGAAAGGAGGGAGGGCGGCGAGGGCCAGTGCCGCGACGGCAAAGAGCCTGACGTCGAACGGCGTTTCGGGCATGCCGAATTGCAGGATCTGAAGCTGGAACCAGGCGGCCAGTCGCACTTCGAACGCCAGCGCCAGGGTCCCTGGCAGCACCAGCCGCCAGGGCGCGGTGAGACAGCGGACGAGCGGCCGTTCCAGCGCCGTGCGGACGCGCGCCCGGCGCCGGGCGATGGACCAGATCGCCCCGTGGAGCAGCAAGAAGGCGGCGAGGCCCGCCGCGAGCAACTGCCTCCTCCACAGAATCCAGTCCGGGAAGGGGTCCTCCCGTGTGCCCGCCTCGTCGAGCACGTAGTAGAGAGTCTCGTAGCCCGCCACCTTGACCTCCGGCAGGTCCACGACCACGTCGAACTCCACCCCTGCGGCCAACAGCTCTTCCATCCGCTCCGCGGCCCGCTTCAGAACTGCGTAGAAGGAAGGACCGGCCGCGGACCGTCCTTGTTCGATCGGGAACGCCGCGAGCTGCCAGAGCGGCGCCGGACGGCTCTTGGTCCAATCGGAGATGCTGAAGGTAAAGCCGTAGGGCAGCACGATCGCCGCGCGCGCCCCGCGGACGAGGCCGGCGCGCGCCGGACGCGGATGATCTCGGATGTAGTCGCGGATCTCGCGCGCGAGCGCGAGCTGCTCCTCGTAGGGCAGGTGATGGCCCTGGTCGCTGCTCCAGAACCAGAGATAGCGCGCCCCCCGGTCATAGGCCATGCGCAGGCCCTGCGGCGCGTGCTCGCGGTCTGCCTGCCCGTAGATCGAGGTCCCCCAGTCTTTGCCGTAGACGCGCGCGGCGCCACGCAGGAAGGCGAAATAGATGCGGAAGAGGGAGTCCGGCGTGGCGGGGATCGCGGTCCGGTAGGTCTCGTTCAGGATGCCGGGAACGTAGGGGAGATCGTACCGCCCCTCGTGGATGATGCCGGAACCGCCGTTCCTGAGCTGGTAGCAGGCCGTTGAAAAGTGCTCTTCCCAGATGGGCAGCTCCGGCTCGGGCAGTTCGATGCCGGGGAAGCGGATGCCGGCCGCGGCCAGCCGCCGATTCAGCGTCGGCGCCCGGCCTGGGCCGCCGACCGAGACCAGTTGCGCGACCCGACGCTCCAAGCGGCGCGCCACCTCCTCCGGGGTCAATGCGTCCGGACCGAGCGCTTCGAGTTCCCCCATCAGCAGATAGGCGGGCTCGTCCAGGAAGTCCTCCGCCCCGGCGAAGGTGCTGAAAAAAAAGACTTCGGGAACCGGCAGGCGGAGAGTGCCCGAGTCGAAGAAATCGACGTCGAAGAAGGCGGGGAGGTCGTGAACGGCAGCGAACTGCGCGGGGCTGACGCGGTCGAAGGTGTTGATGCCTGCCTGCGCCATCTCCAGGTAGTCGGCGCGGGTGAAGTCGACATAGGCGTAGTCGGCGCCCGGAGCGCGTCGCCGGCCGGGGTCGCGGTTCTTGAAATTGCGCGAGGTGCCGATCAGGACATCGGCGTCGAGGCGCAGGACCGTGGGGGTGGTGGACCACGCCGGAGGGGGGGCCGCGGCGGGGGCGGTAGCGGCCGCCTCCCGGCGTTCGTACCGGCGGCCGAGGAAGCCGGCGACGGGCGCCGGGAGACCTGCCGCGTCAAGGCATGCGGGGAGCAGCAGGCCGGCGCTCTGCAGGTAGGGGAGGTAGGGACGGTCGGTGTGGGCGTCGGCGAACTCGAACTCATGGCCGTGCCGATCGCGCAGGCGGTAGCGCTGAATCGCGCAATCGGGTCCGGGCGGGCGGTCGCGGAGCAGGGCGCGCAGGCCTGTTCCATCCCAGCGGGCGGTGAAGCAGGTGGCGTCCGCACCGGCGACGAGGAGCTCGAGCGCCTCGTGATCGGAGTCAGGCGAAATCCGTATACGAAAGGCGGTCGGGGCGCCGGGGTCGGCGGCCGCGTCGGGAGCGAGGCGATACTCGGCGGACAGGCCGGCCTCCGGGGCCGACGGAGGCTCGGCGGCGCCGGGGGGGCCGCCGGCAAGCGCGATTGCGGCGGCCAAGAGGCAGGCCGGGACGTCTCGGATGGCTTTCATGGCGAGTCGCATCGCGCAGGGGGACGGTTGGCGGCTCCGGATTCTCGGCCCTTCGCGTCCAGGTTCTCCGACCCTCAAGCGCGGGCGTCGAGGTGCTGCGCGATCGCCGCTACGAAGGCATTGAATGCAGCGATCCCGGCCGGAAGCTCGTTCCAGAGACGCTCGGCGTCAACCGTCGCGTAGCCGTGGGCCAGACGGTTACGCAGCGCAGCCATCGCAGCCATCTGCTGGGCGAGCGCGGGCAAGAGGACGCCGTTCCGTTCCAGCAGAGCGAAGCTGTCGCCGTAGGAGGCCGGCACGCCCCACCCCTCGTCGGACGCCATGTGGAGCGCGATATCCACCGACTCCTGGACCGCCACCAGCAGACTCATGGCGAGTGCGTCCTGGCGATCGAGGTCAGCGCGAAAGGTCGCAAGGTCGACCTCCCGTCGGCGCCGCAGGCGATCGACATGATCGCGAAGGGAGGTCAGCTTGCGCAGGATGATGCCCGGATCGGTCATGGCTTCACCGTACTGCAGGGCCCGCGGCCAGGCGGCGCCGGAAGGTCTCGGCCGCACGCTCGAAGGCCGGCGCAAAATCGAGGTACTCCGAGGCCGCCTCCGCCACGAAGCGCGGGGCCTCGTGCGGGGTGGATGCCCAGAGCAACACCCCCTGGCGGGCAACCTCCCAGCGCACCAGCGTCGGGGCGCGGTCGAGCCGGACCAGGTCCACCTCGCGACCGCACGCCCGGGAGAGGGCCACCTGAAGGTCCAGTTCCTGCCGCAACGTCAGGTCGGCACCCAGCGGCAGAACCCCGATGTCGACGTCGCTCCCGGCTCGCAGAGTGCCCGTCGCGGCCGAGCCGAAGAGCATCGCCAACCGCACACTCCCGCCGGTCGCCAGCGCCGCGCGCATCCGGTCGAGAGCTTCAGCGCTCAGGCAGGATTCCGACATGCGCTCGCCACCGATGGAAGCCCCGGGGGAAAACCCGAACCACAAGATTACGCCGACCCGGGCAGGAAGTCAATCCCGCCGGTCGGGAGGCCGCCGCGGCGACCGCGTCTGCCACGTGCACGGCTCACTTCCGCGCGGGCGGGGGATACTCCTCGATCGAGCCGCGGTAGCCCAGGGTGACGGCGAGCTTCTTCCCCTCGCGGGTGAAGGCGAAGGCCAGGCGCCGCTCCTCATCGAAGCGGCCGGGCCCCCACTCCTTGTAGGAGCCGGAGAGCAGGAGCTGACCGTCGCGGATTTGAAAGGTGCCGGCGTCCGCACCCCATTGGTACGCCCCGTCGCGCATCAGGTAAAGCCAGGGCATGCCGGCGCTGC
>JACRIP010000469.1 GCA_016220045.1 Planctomycetota bacterium | reverse complement strand
GCGCTCACCGCCCAGAACATCCAGGAGGGGATGCGCGAAGTGCGCATGGCCCTCTTGGCCGCCGACGTCCATTACAAGGTCGCCAAGGAGTTCATCGAGAAGGTCACGCAGCTCGCGATCGGCCAGGAGGTGCTGTCGAGCATCAACCCGTCGCAGCAGATCGTCAAGATCGTGCACGACGAGCTGATCGCGCTCATGACCGCGCCCGAGACCCAATTCCCCTGGAATCCCAAGGGCCCGACGGTGATCATGCTGGCGGGCTTGCAGGGCAGCGGCAAGACCACGACCTGCGCCAAGCTCGCGCGCCTCTTCACGAAGAAGGGGAAACACCCGATGCTGGTCGCGGCCGACATCCAGCGGCCCGCGGCCATCGAGCAGCTCAAGGTGCTGGGGAAGCAGCTCGGGATTCCGGTGTACAGCGAAGAGGGCGGCCGGCCCCCCAAGATCTGCGAACGCGGCATCGAGGCGGCGCGCGCAGGGCAGCGCGACATGGTGATCCTCGACACCGCCGGGCGCCTGCACATCGACGCGGCGCTCATGGAAGAAGTTGCGGAGATCGCCGACAAGACGAAGCCGCAGCAGATCTACCTGGTGTGCGACGCCATGACCGGCCAGGACGCGGTCACGTCGGCCAAGGAGTTCAACGAGAAGCTGCCGCTCGACGGCGTGATCCTGACGAAGCTCGACGGCGACGCCAAGGGCGGCGCGGCCCTGTCGGTGCGGGCGGTCACGGGCAAGCCGATCCGCTACGTCGGCATGGGCGAGAAGATCGAGGATCTCGAGGAGTTCCATCCCGACCGGCTGGTCTCGCGCATCCTCGGCATGGGCGACGTGGTCTCCCTGGTCGAGAAGGCGCAGGAGCACTTCGACGCGGACCAGGCCGCGGAGCTGCAGGACAAGATCCGCAAGAACGAGCTCAACCTGGAGGACTTCCTCAACCAGCTCAACCAGATGCGCAAGATGGGTCCGCTCAAGGACCTGTTGGCGATGATCCCCGGCATGGGCGGTCTGGCGGAGCAGGTGGACGAAAAGGAATTCAAGCGCATCGAGGCGATGATCCAGTCGATGACGCAGAAAGAGCGGCGCGATCCGGACCTGATCGACGGCTCGCGGCGGCTGCGGATCGCGCGTGGCAGCGGGACGAGCGTGCAGGAGGTGAACTCCCTGCTCAAGCAGTTCCGCGACGTGCGCAAGATGATGAAAGGCATGGGCAAGATGCGCAAGATGTTCGGCGGCGGCGGGCGCATGCCGCCGGGCGGCATGGGCGGCATGGGCGGCCTCGGCGGCATGCCGCGCGGGGTACGCTAGCCGCATACGCAGGGTCCGTGGCGGCGCGAACGCGTGCATGAGCCGGCGGACGGCCGCCGTTTACGGGTTTACGGGTTTAGGGGTTTGGGGGTTGGGAAGTTTGGAGCTGTTTGCGAATCGCCATGCTGTAGGTGGTTCGCTGGGTTGCCGGCGTTGAGAGACGCCGGATCTTGATGACTTCGGAGGTAGACGTGGCAGTCAGAATTCGCATGACGCGCATTGGCCGGTGCAATCGTCCGTATTACCGCATCGGCGTCTATGATTCCCGCACGCGGCGTGACGGCATGTGCCTGGAGCGGCTGGGGACCTACGATCCGCTGGCGGGCGAAGGCGGCAAGAAGGTGATCATCAACCGCGAGTCGCTGCAGAAGTGGATCACGCAGGGCGCGCTGCCGACCGAGGCCGTGCAGTCGCTGCTCAAGGCGACGGACGTCCTGTAGGACCTCAGGTGCGGGCGGGGCTTCACGATTCTCAGCGATCGTGGCCCCGGCGGCCTGGGAGTTCGGGCTCGGTGTGGCAAGCGCCGCTTGACTCCAAACTCCTAAACTCCCAAACCTCCAAACCCTGTCGCCCCGCGAAAGGGATGGTACGCGGTGAACTATCCGACCGTCGAATGGCGTGGTTCGGTCGCGACCGGCGTGGTGCGGCTGATCGATCAGACGTTGCTGCCGGGGCGGCTGAAGTTCGTGCGCTGCACGGACGTGAAGCAGGTCTGGGAGGCGCTCCGCATGTTGCGGGTGCGCGGCGCGCCGGCGATCGGGGTGGGGGCGGCCTACGGCCTGGTCCTGGCGGTGCGCGGCAGCCGGGCGACGACGGCGGAGCGGTTCCTGGCGGACGTCGAGCGCCAGGCGGCGTATCTGGCGAGCGCCCGTCCGACGGCGGTCAATCTGTTCTGGGCGCTCGACCGGATGCGGCGGGTGGCGCGGGAGGAGCAGGGGCTGGCCGTACCCGCGCTCAAGGCCCGCCTGCTGGCCGAGGCGGAGACCATGGCGGCGGAGGATCGCGCCACCTCCATCAAGATGGCCGAGCACGGTCTTTCCCTGATGCGCGGCGTCTCGACCGTGCTCACCCACTGCAACACCGGCGGGCTGGCGACGGCGCAGCACGGCACCGCGCTGTCGATCGTCTACCGGGCGCAGGAGATCGGCAAGCCGCTCAAGGTCTACGCCACCGAGACCCGCCCGCTCCTCCAGGGCGCGCGGCTGACCGCGTGGGAACTCACCCAGGCGGGCATCGACGTGACGCTCATCTGCGACAGCGCCGCGGCGACCGTGATGCGCCAGGAACGGGTGGACTGCGTGATCCTCGGCGCCGACCGCATCGCCGCCAACGGCGATACCGCCAACAAGATCGGCACCTACGCCCTCGCCGTTCTCGCGCGCGAGCACGGCATCCCCTTCTACGTCGTCGCCCCGCTCTCGAGCTTCGATCCCGAGATCGCCTCCGGCGACGAGATCCCGATCGAGGAGCGCAGCGGCGAGGAGATCACCTGCCCTTACGGATTGCGCATTGCGCCCGCGGGCGTCCGCACGTACAATCCAGCCTTCGATGTCACGCCCGCGAAGTTCATCACCGCGATCGTGACCGAGTACGGCGTCCTGCATCCACCCTACAATCGTTCCATCCAGCGGAGTTTCAAGGACAGGGCAGCGACATGATCTGGGGCATCCGCATCATCTTCATCGTCCTCTCGGGCATCATTGGACAGAGGATGGCGGACCTGCTCTTCCACGGAATCGAGAGCTACGGAATCCTGGGGGGTGTCTCCGCAGCTCTCTTTTTCATCGCCGTGGAGATCGGGTTCACGCGCCGTTACGTGGCCATCGTCTCGACGGTCATGTTCGGCCTCATCTTCGGGTTCGTGCTCTCCAGCCTGTTCCTCAACGGGCTCCTGCTCCTCCCCTGGATGAAGAACCAGCCGGAGGAGATCCGCAACTGGATCGAGTTCGGGCTCACCTTCCTCTTCTCCTACATCGCCGTCATCGTCATCATCCAGGTGAAGGACGACTACAAGTTCGTCATCCCCTTCATCGAGTTCTCGCGTCACGGCAAGAGCGGCCGGCCGATGATCCTGGATACCAGCGCGATCATCGACGGGCGGGTTGCCGACGTCGTGGCCACGCGCATCATCGACTGCCCGCTGGTGGTTCCGCGCTTCGTGCTGAACGAGCTGCAGGGGGTCGCCGACTCGACCGACAAGCTCAAGCGCAATCGCGGGCGGCGCGGACTCGACGTGCTCAACCGCATCCGCAAGGACCACATCGTGGACGTCGAGATCCACGACGCCGCCTTCCCGGAGGTGCAGGAGGTCGATGCCAAGCTCGTCCGGCTCGCCAAGATCCTCGATGGTCGACTGATGACGACCGACCTCAACCTCAACAAGATGGCGCAGCTCCAGGGCGTCGAAGTCATCAACCTGAACGACCTTGGAAACGCGCTGAAGCCGATCGTCCTGCCCGGGGAGGCCATGGAGGTCAAGGTGATCAAGCCGGGCGAGGAGCGCGGCCAGGGGATCGCCTACCTCGACGATGGCACGATGGTCGTGGTCGAGGGCGGGTACGAGAAAATCGGCCAGAAGGTCCACATCGCGGTCACCAGCGTCCTGCAGACCTCGGCCGGGCGCATGATCTTCGGCAGTTGCCGCTGACCGCGGTGGACGGTGGACGGTGTTCAGTGGACGGTGAGCGGTGAACCGGGAGCGGTGGGCGCGGCGTGAGCTCGCCACGTGGTGCCGCTGGGTCGCAGCCTCCACCACCACTATCCACCGACCACTGTCCACCGACCACCGTCCACCGTCCACCGTCGCGCGCCGGTAGCTCAACTGGATAGAGTGACGGGCTTCGAACCCGTAGGTTACAGGTTCAACTCCTGTCCGGCGCACCACTCGCCCCACGAGGCGCGGCTCCTACCCGAGCCGCGCCTCGTTTCATTTCGCACGCGCCCCGGGATCTCGCGCCCCCGCCCCGAAGATCCCTAAAACCGGGCGTTCCCTGTAGGGGCGCCCCTGGTGGGCGCCCTGGCGTGGCCGGCCGCTGACGATCCGCACCGGCCATTCCCGTCCGGTGGCGCAGGCCTCCTCGGTTGCG
>JACRIP010000466.1 GCA_016220045.1 Planctomycetota bacterium | reverse complement strand
GCCGCGGCCGGCTCGCCCGGCGGCGCAACCTCGGCCGGGCCACGCGACGCTTCCACCGCGGCGCCCGCGACCTGCCGCGCCGAGCCCAGCTCCGGCGCCGCCGCGCTCTCGGCCGGCGCCGTGCCCG
Source organism: Planctomycetota bacterium (assembly GCA_016220045.1). Taxonomy (GTDB): domain Bacteria; phylum Planctomycetota; class MHYJ01; order WSZJ01; family JACPWG01; genus JACRIP01. The sequence goes on along the minus strand of JACRIP010000466.1, from coordinate 4,017 downwards.
CCGGCGCCGTCGCCCGCAGGGCGTCGTTGCCGAAGAGCCCCGCCAGGAAGCCGAAGCCGCCCAGGCCCGGCGAGGTGCCGAGCGACGTCAGATGGCTCAGCGGCACGCCGCCGAAGAGCGCCTTCTCCAGCGGCGCCGTGCTCCCGGCCCCGGGGTCCAGATCCGGAATATGCCCGAGGACCGGCGGCTCCTCGGCCGCCGCCCCCTGCGTACCGGCCGGCACGACCGGCGCCGGGGTCGTCCCCTCGGCCGCGCTGCCCGCCGTCCCATCGGCCATTCCGGTGGCGGTCGCGTGCGCCGTGGCGCCCGCCGGCGCATGCGCCTGCTCTCCCGGCACCGCCGAGGTGGTCGTTTCCGGGCGGGCCGGATCGGCCGGCTGTTCCCTCGGGGTGTTCCCCGATGCGGTCTCCGTCGGCCGCGCCGCGCCGCCCTCCCGCGGCTCCTCCTCGGCGCCGTCGCACAGCTCGGCGCCCGCCGGCGCCGCGCCCGCCGTCGCGGCGGCGCCCGTGACTCCCGCCGCCGCGCCCACCGCCTCCGCGACGGTGTCGAGCGGCAGCACGTGGACCCGGCCGAGCTTGCGCGCGCGCACGAAATCCAGAATGCGTACGGCATCCGCCCGGGTCGCCGCCAGAATCGACTGCGCGCGGCCGTTCAGGATCGCGTCCACGACCGGCACGTTCTCGGAGTCGATCGTCACCACGTCCGCGACGATGCCGCGCACGCCCGCCACGCCGCCTTCCCCGCCCAGCCCGCTCGCCGGGTCCGCCAGCGCGTCCAGCACCGCCCTCACGCCCGCGCCCAGCCCTTCGTGCCGGCGCTCGTTCTCCTGCAGGACCTCCAGGCGCGACGCCATGCGGCTCTCCTGCTGCCGCAACGCCGCCACCTCCGCCGACAGCGCGGACAGCCGCGCCTTGAGCTCGGTCAGCGCCGCATCGTTCGTATGAAACTCCGCGGTCGCCTGGAGCTTCTCCGCATCCAGCGCGGCGCGCGCCGCACCCGCCGTGCGCTCCTGCTCCTCGACCAGCGCCAGTTCGCCCGCGATCTCGCCGTCCCGGTGCTCGATCTTCGCGCGCTGCGCCTCCAGCCGCCGCCGCTCGGACTCCGCCGAATGCACGTCGTTTTGGTAGGCCGAACGCTTGCGCAGCACTTCCAGCGACTCGGATTTCTTCCGGTTCAGCCGCTCCGCCAGGTCGGCGGCGCCGCGCGTCATTTCCGCGAGCGTCCCGGTCCGCTCCTCCAGCTCCCGCGTCGCCCGCTCGATCTCCCCGGCGAGCGCCGTCAGCGCCTCCGCCGTCTCCGCGCGCTGGCGGCGCGCTTCCGCCAGCCGCTCATTCAGCTCGGCCAGCTCGGACCTACGGGACGCCCCGGATTCGGTCAGCTCGGCCAGGTACTTCTCGTCGCCGGCGATGCGCTCGCGCAGGCGCTCGACCTGCGACTCCGCCGCGCGCAGCACTTCCTGCGCCCGGCGCAGGTCCTCGTCGCGCGCCGCGATCCCCGCCTCCGCCTCGCTCAGCCCGGCCTCCAGCTCCGCCGCCGCCGCTTCCGCCTCCCCCTGCCGCGCCCGGATCGCCGCCAACTGCTCCACCCGCTCCGCGCCCTGCGCCGTCATCTCGCGGTAGATGTGCAACGAAAGCTGCGTCCGCTTCTCGCGGTACTCGCGGTTCGCAATCTGGTAGCGCTCCGCCTTCCCCGCCTGGATCTTGAGCGAACGCACCGAGCTCAGCAGGTCCTTCAGGCGCTCGTTCACCAGCACCAGGTCCTGCGTCACCCGCTCCAGCTTGTTCTGCGTCTCGCGCTTCTTCGCCTTGTACTTCGAAATCCCCGCCGCTTCCTCGATGACCTCGCGCCGCTCCCTCGGGCTCGACTCCAGCATGGCGTTGATCTTGCCCTGCTCGATGATCGAGTAGGAATCCGCGCCGATACCCGTGTCCATGAAGAGTTCGCGGATGTCGCGCAGGCGGCAGATCTGGCGATTGAGCAGGTACTCCGACTCGCCGGAACGGAAGAGGCGGCGCGAGATCGTGACCTCGGCGTACTCGATTGGCAGGCGGCCGTCTTCGTTCGAGAAGGTGAGGGAGACTTCGGCGAAGCCGAGCGGGGGGCGGGTCTCGGCGCCGTTGAAGATGACGTCCATGAGCTCGCCGCCGCGCAGCGACTTGGCGCTCATTTCGCCGAGCGCCCACTTGATCGCGTCGACGACGTTCGACTTGCCGCAGCCGTTCGGCCCGACGACGCCGGTGATCCCGGGGTCGAAGACGAACTCGGTCTTGTCGGCGAAGGACTTGAAGCCGACCAGTTCCAGCTTGCGCAGCAGCATGTCGATCTCCTGGGTCCGGAGCGAAAGGCCGCCCGCGACGCCGGGGTCTCTTCTGGACTATCGGCAAACGGAGGCGCGGACTTGAGCGGAGAGCGTGGAGCACCGTGCTTCAGCGGCTGTCGCAAACGATCGAACGGGGCGGGAACGACTCATTCTGGGGATCGGGCAGCCCCACGGAACTCCGGCGCCGGCCACTTCGGCCCGCACTCGTCACCGACCTTTGGTCCGGCCCCGCCACGGCCCGTCACCGGCCTACCGCCGGGGCGCGACGACCATGGGCTGCAGCTCGGCGATGAACTCGCTCACGTCCTTGAACTCGCGGTAGACCGAGGCGAAGCGGACGTAGGCGACCTTGTCGATGTCGCGCAGGTGCCGCATCACCAGGTCGCCGATATGCTTGGAAGGGACCTCGCGCTCGAAATTCTCGTAGATATCGAGCTCGATGCGGTTGACGACGTCCTCCAGGTCGGGGACGGGAATCGGGCGTTTCTCGCAGGCCTTGAGCAGTCCGTTAAGGATCTTGGCGCGGCTGAACGGCTCGCGGGTGCCGTCCTTCTTGATCACCCGGAAGGGGTTCTCCTCGACGCGCTCGTAGGTGGTGAAGCGGCGCTTGCAGGCGAGGCACTGGCGGCGGCGGCGGATGACTGCGCCCTCGCCCGACCCGCGCGAATCGATGACGCGGTCTTTGTTGGCCTTGCAGAACGGACAACGCATCCTCACCTCGCGCGGGCGGCCTTCCACGTCGTTAAACGCCGTCAGACGCCGTCAGACGTCGTTCCCGTTTCGGCCTCGGGAATGGGGGCGCATCCTCCCATTTATCGGTCGCAGTGTCAACCAAAAAAAACATGCGGCACCGGGGGTCTACCGGAGGAGGGGCGCCGCGTCGGAGCGGGCGCGGGGGCGCGTCGTTTTGCTTGCGCGCGCCCGGCGCATCCGGTAGCATCCCTCCCATCCCTCGCTCCCCGTTCCCCTTGCGACGGCACCCATGGCGAAGCTCATCGTCACGGACTCGGTCGACGAGCGCCTCTGCGAGCTCGGCGACGCGCTGGTGACCATCGGCCGGCACACCAAGAGCACGGTGGTGATCCGCGACCAGAACTCCTCGCGCGAGCACTGTCAGATCCGCCGCGCCGGGGACGCCTGGAGCATCATCGACCTCAACAGCCGGAACGGGACCCTGGTGAACGGCTGTCCGATCAACGAGCACCGGCTGCGCCACGGCGACCGGATCGAGATCGGCAACACCACCATGGTCTACGTCAGCGACGGCGCCTCCGGCGTCGCCCCGCTGCCCCCGCGCCCCGCCCCCAAGGGCCCGCCCCCGCTGCGGCCGGAGCACCTGCGCCCCACCCGCGAAGAGCAGTGCGCGGTCGAGATCTCCGAGGGCGAGCACGCGGGCAAGAAGTTCTACCTCGGCGCCGAGCCGCTCAGCTTCGGGCGCGCCAAGACCAACACGGTCGTCTTCGCCGACGACCGCGTTTCCAGCCGCCACGCCGAGATCGCCTACGACCCGCTATCCGGGATGTACCTGATCCGCGACCTGGGCAGCACGAACGGCACGAAGGTGGACGGCGCGAAGGTGAAGGCGGCGGCGCTGCGCTCGGGCTCGGTGATCGAGCTGGGCGGGCTCAAGCTGGTCTTCACGGACCCCAAGGCGCCGGCGAACGAGGACGAGTACAAGACGCCGCCGTCGCTGATTT
>JACRIP010000465.1 GCA_016220045.1 Planctomycetota bacterium | reverse complement strand
CCGGCGGCAGCGCCTCCGCCCCGCCCCGCCCGCCCGTCCCGCCCGCGCCGAAGCCCCGCAAGGCCAAGTGGTATGAGAAAGCCTGGGCCGTCACCAAGGGGACCGTCAAGGGGATCGGCGGCGGCGCCGTCGACCTGGTGAAGGGCGTCGGCGGGCTGGTGGTCGAGACCGGCAAGACCGTCTACGACGGCGGCCAGTACATTGGTCGTGCGGGCTACGGCGCGGTCAGCGGCGACTGGTCCGCGGTCGAGAACTACAAACCTGTCTCCTTCGCCTCGAAGACCAGCAAGGACGGCAAGTGGGGCGACGTGGGCACCGGCATCGTGAAGGCCGTCAAGGACGCGCCGGCGAAGATCGCCGCGGGCAGCAAGGAGTGGTGGGGCGACCTGACCTCGGGCGATCCGGCGCGCATGGAGAAGGCCTCGGAGACCATCGGCAAGGTCGCCTTCGACGTCGCGACCCTGGTGATTCCGATGACCAAGCTCGGCAAGGTCGGCAAGGTCGCGGAGCTGGCCGAGGAGGCGACCGCGCTGGCGAAGCTCGGCCGGGTCGGCGAGTCGGCGGAGGCCGCGGCCAAGCTGGCGGAGGAGGCGGCGCGGCTGGCGAAGGCCGCCCGCACGGCCGAGGAGGCCGCCGCGGCCGCGCGCGCGGCGGAGGAGGCGGCGAAGGCCGCGCGCGTCGCCGAGGAAGCGGCGAAGGCGGGCAAGACCGCCGAGGAGATCGCGCAGGCGGCGCGGGCGGCACGCGAGGCGGAGGAGTCCGCGCGCGTGGCGGCGGAGGCCGCGAAGGCCGCGGAAGAAGCGGCGAAAGCCGGCAAGATCGAGCTCGCGGTCGGCGCCACGCGCCGCAAGATCGCGGAACTGACCGCCGAGGATCTCAAGCAGCTCAGCCGCACCCAGCTCGACGAGCTGGCGCGCGTCGATCCGAAGGCCTACGAGGCGCTGAGCACGCGCTTCAACGAACTGACGAGCCAGGCGGCGAAGGACCTGCGGGGCGAACTGGGCGACGTGAGCAAGAAGCTCGGCCTGCCCGAGGACGCGGTGCAGACGCGCGGCAAGGCCTTCGATTCCGCCGCCAAGAAAATGAGCGAGAAGGGCAAGCCGACGGTCGGCGACCTCGGCGACCTCGCCGGCGGCCGCCTCAACACGCGCGATCTCAAGCAGGTCGAGGAGGCCCTGGGTGAATACCTGAAGAAGAACCCGGGCGCGAAGGTCGACATCAAGTTTCCCAAGGGCGACGGCGAGGAGCTGGCGAAGCGCCTGCGCGACAAGTTCCCGAACACCGAGATCAAGGTCACGGACCAGCCGGGCTATCGCGGGCGCGTGCACATCGACGGCCCCGAGGGACCGGGCAAGTTCAAGTCCGAGATCCAGCTCGGCCCGAAGGACGTCACGGAGTTCTACGACGGCGCGATCGTGAAGAACGGCAAGCCGGTCACGGTCAACGGCAAGCCGGTGACGGTACACGACAACATGTACAAGGACCTGCGCAAGGTTTCGCCGGAGAAGCTGGCCGAGAAGGGACTGGACCCGAAGAAGGTCGGCAACATGATCGAGCGTCACGACCAGCTGGTCGAGGAGGTCTACCAGGCCACCAAGACCGGCCCGATCGCGCCCAACTCGGATCTGGCCCGGCGCATCGCCGATTTCAAACAGGAGTTCGGCGACACCATTCTCAAGCTGCACGCGCCGTAGCGACGGGGTTCGAGGGGGTGGAAACCTACTGGACAACTTCTTGATGCCGGATCATGATCACGTCGAGGGACGGACCATGGCCGGCGACGTTTGGACGTTTTGACGTTTAGGCGTTTGGGTCTGTTGAACGCGCGGATCAGGCGCAGCCCTCACCCTGACCCCTGGCTCGTTGGGTTTCGGGCACGCGCCCGACTTGGGAGTCTGGAGGCGGTTCCCGGCCTGCCGCCGCTCCTCCGGCAGTCGATCCCGTAGGGAGATTCCATGAGGGCGATGTAACCAGGAACCCTCAACCTCGAGACCTCCAAACGTCTAAACCCCGAAACGACCAAACCCCGACGCTCGGAGTCGCGCGTGCCCTGGCACCTGATCGTCTACGATCCGCGCCAGAAACCCGACGATCCCTGGCTGGTCGAGGACCGGGTGTTTCGCGCCGCCGACTACCCCGATGAGGAGGCGCTCCTGGCGGCGCTGGGGCGCGAGCGCGCGGCGCTGGCGCGGCGCTACCCGCCGCCCGGGCACGTCATCCTCTCCGGCTCCGGCCCCGACCCCGATAGCCCCGAGTTCACGAACTTCGTCGTCTGGCTCCTCCGGGATGCCCTGTAGAAGGACGCCTCATGCCCGACCGCTCCCTCCCCGCCCCCGCCGCCCCGCTTCTGGCCTGGCTGCTCGTCGCCGCCCTGGGCGCGGCGCCGGCGTCCGCGCAGCCCAAGGAGGTCCCGCCGATGCCCACCGCCGTCGACGCGACCGACCTCGACCGGGACTTCGAGCGCATCCGCAACACCCCCTTCGCGGACCCCGAGCTGGCGTACGAGCTCGCGGTGCCGCGCGGCTGGCAGGACGAGACCGAGGCGCCGTCCTCGCCCGACAGCTACGAGGCCCCGGTCTCCCTCGGCTGCTGGCGCAAGCTCGGCGACCCCGAGCGCTCGCCCGAAATCGAGGTCTCCTGCGCGCTCCTGCCCTTCGACATGCCCGCCGAGGCCTGGCTCGACCAGCTTGCGCGCAAGCTGGAGTTCGAAGTCCTCAAGCGTCAGGTAGGTACCGGGGCCGCCGGCCGCATGGCGGAGCTGCTCGTGCGCCTCAAGACCGACGGCGGCGCGCGCGTGCTGCGCCTGTCGGCCTTCGCGTCCGGGGAGCGCCTGTTCCTGGTCACCGGCATGGCGACCGAGCCGGGCTATCCGGTCGTGGCGCGGGAGCTGGCCGCCGCGGCCCTCTCCTTCCGCCTGCTCTCCCCCGCCCCGCCCCGCCCCGCGCCCGCGCCGGCCGACTACCGGATCGAGCAGCCGTTTCCGGTGGCGCTGGCGGTGCCCGCCGATTGGGTCATCGAGGGAGGCGACAAGCTGATCGAGGGGCACGGGGTCGCGTGGGTGCGGCCGCCGCAGTCGTCCGGGCTGCGCGCGCACCTGCGCATCCACCTGGCGTCGAATGAGTTCCCGCTCGACGAGCAGGGCGCAATCGAGATGGCGCTCGCGCAGGCGAAGGCGGGCGGGTTCACCCCGGACCGCGTGCTTCTCGAGCTGCCGGCGGCGTCGCCGGCCCCGGGCGTGCCCGCCGGGCGCTTCTGCCTCATCGAAGGGCGCGATCCCGACCGCGCCATGGAGCTGCGCGTGCTGAGCTTCGACACCGGCGGCGGGCGGCTCACTATCTCAGGGTATTGCCCGAGTCATGCCGCCGCCCCGGATTCCTGGCGCGCCTGCACGGCGGCGCTCGACGCGCTCCTGAAGTCGATCAAGCTGTGAGCGGCGTGCGGGCGCAGGAGCGGGCTGCCGCGCTCGCGCCGTGGCTCGCGCTCGGGCTGCTCGCCCTCGCTTTCTGCTCCTTCCGCATCCACAGCCACGACCTCGGGTTCTACGTGGCGAAGGGGCGGGTGACGCTCGACACCGGCCGCATTCCGCGCATGGAGGAACTGCTGTGCGCGGACTACGAGGCGCCGGTTTCGTGGTCCGAGAAGTGGCTCTTCCAGGTGCTCGTCGCCGCCGCGGAGCGCGCCGCGGGAGCGGACGGGCTGGTGGTCCTACGGTATGTGCTGCAGGGCCTGACCGCCCTCTTCGTGCTCCTGACGGCGCGGCGGGCGCGCGGTCGGGAGGGGGACGCGGCGCCGGCCGGGGTCGTGCCCTTGGTGCTGGCGCTCGCCCTGGTGGCGCTCTGCGAGCGCATCGATCTGCGCCCCGAACTCGCCTCCTACGCCTGCCTGGCCGCCCACCTGTGGGTGCTCGAGCGGTGGCGCGTGGAGCGCGCGGGCCCGCTTTGGCTCTGCCCCGTGGTCCAGGTCCTCGCGGTCAATCTCCACACCTACTTCGTCTACGGCCCGCTGCTCGTCGGCCTCTGGCTCCTCGGCGAGGCCGCGGCCGCCGCGCGCGCCCACGGCCTGCGCGCGCCCTGGCCGGCCGACACCGCCCGCCCCCTGCGCCTCCTCTTCGCCTGCTGGATCGCCACGCTGCTCGCCTGTGCGGTGAATCCCCGGGGATTCGCGGCGTTCGCCATGCCCTTCGCCTTCGCCGAGAACCTCGCCGGCGCGCCCTGGTACGCCCGGAGCATTCTCGAATTCGCTCCGCCCGGGGTCGGGTCTCCGGTCTTGACCTGGCCGACGCTGGCCTTCGGGCTGCTCGGCGCGCTGGCGCTGGCCGGGGTCGCCGGCTCGCTGCCGGGCGCCCCGCTCGCGCACGTGGCGACGATCGCCGTCTTCCTGGGGAACGCGTGCGCGATGCGGCGCAACATCGGACTGTTCGCGGTGCTCGCGACGCCGCTCGTAGCGCTTCATGTCGCGCCGCTGGCCGGGCGCGCCCTGGCCTGGGCTTCCCGCCGGGCGCCGCCGGCGCCGTCGGCGCGCGTCGCCGGAACCGTTGCCGCGTGGGGCCTCGCGGCGGCGTTGCTCCTCGGCGCCGCCGCGGTGGCCACAGACCGCTTTTACGCCTCGACCCGGTCGCCGGTGCGTACCGGGTGGGGGCTGATGCCGCACTTCTTCCCGGACGAGGCGCTGGCGTTTCTCGCGCGCGAGGGCATCGAGGGCAACGTGTTCACGAGTTTCGAACTGGGCTCGGCGGTGCTGTGGCGGGCATGGCCGCGCCTGCGGCCGCTCGTGGATTCGGAAGCGGACGTGATTCTCGACCTCTACCGACGCTACACGGAAATCATGGCGGGCGCGCGGCCGCTCGGGCCGACGGCGGACATCTTCCACCTGGACGTCGCCCTGTTGCAACACGACCGGGGCGACCCGCGGCGTATGGTCGGCGCGCTCCTGCGCTCGCCGGAGTGGGCGCTGGTGTGGTGCGACGACATCGCGGCGGTCTTTCTCCGGCGCGCGGGGCGGCACGCGGCGCGGCTGCCGCGGCCGGCGCTCGACCCGGCGCGCCTGGAATTGCCCGCGCTCCCGGTCGGG
>JACRIP010000473.1 GCA_016220045.1 Planctomycetota bacterium | reverse complement strand
GGCGCCGCGGCCGCCCGCTCCACCGCCGCCGACCGTGCCGGACCCGCCGGCGCCGGCGGGACGCACACCAGGGTCTCTCCCGGAGGGCCGACCGGCGCCGGACGGGGCGGACGCGCCGTTGGCGGACACCGTTCGCGATGTGGATGCGCCCTGGCCCGACACCTTCGTCGTGCCCTGCTGTCCGGCCGGCGCCCTCCCCGTCGTCGTGCCTGCCGCCGCCGGCGCCGTGGCAGGCGCCGCCTTGGCCTTCACCACAATCTTGGGCGTCCCTTTTTCGTCGCGGACCTCGACCGTGACCGACTCCCCGCCTTCGCCGCCTGCCGCGACCTCCTCGGCCGCCCGACCTAGCGCCTCGATGGTGGCGGAATCCGTGCTGTCCGCCCCGCTGACCTGGAGGCGCACGACCAGCACCCCGGTCTCCCGCGCCACCAGCGGCGGCGCCGCGCCGACGAGGCGGTCGACCAGGCCCGCACGCTTCAGCGCCTCCGCGACGGCGCGCCCGGCGCTCCCGGTCACCCCGGGCCGGCATTCGACGGTCACGCGCGGCCCGCCGCCGAACAGGGCCGGGAGGCGGCTCGCGACGCCGATTAGCCCGGCCAGCAGGAGCAGGCAGAGCGCGAGCTGCTTCACGCTCGCCCGCCCGGCGTCCGCTCCCGCGCGCTCCCCAGCCGGGCTCGCGCCGGGGCTGCGGCGCGAGCCCGGCCCCCGGCGCAATCCGCGGGGGCGATCCATCGTTCGCATGCTTCGCTCCGCTCACGGCCGCCGCCGCTCCGGCGCCGGCCCACCGAAGATCAGTTCGGGTCTTCCATGTAGGCCAGGACGCGCGGGGCGCCGTCGGCATAGCACAGCGTGACGTCGTCCAGCCAGGCGCTCGCGTTGTTCGGCGTCAGCCCGTTGTCGTACCACTTTGCACGATAGCGCAGCGGTTTCCGGCGATCGACCCAGAGATTCACGCAGACGCCGTTGTCCGTGAACTCGCTTGACCATTTCGCGGTCGCGGGGTCCTCCCACTCCATCCGCACCTCCGGCCGCGTCGCCTCCGGCAGGGCCTGACCCCGCCCGTCCACCGCCGGCCGGTAGGACGTGCAGGACAGGCTCAGGACGTGAACGCGCGGCGACCCGCCCGCCGGGAAGGCGAACTCGCCCACGTGGGCGACGCCGCCGAGCGACCGGGGATAGCGGTTCGGCGGGCGGAAGCTGCCGGTGTAGCGGCAGACCTTGTCGATCCGGATGCCGTCATGCGTCATATCCCCGATGCCGATGCTCGCGAGCGGCAAGCCCGGGGGCCACTGCGTGAGCGTCGCGGGCAGGTAGTTGCAGGCCGGGGACAATTCGTCGCAGGCGAAGTTATAGGGTCGCATCCCGTTCGGCGCCGGTGCGCCGATCATGTCGATCAGCTTCTCGCCGTCGATGTATACCCGGGCACTGGCGCCGTCGTACCAGCAGATCGCGACGTGATGCCACAGGCCCCAGGCCAGGCGATCGCCGAGGTTGGCGGCGATGCCCTGGGCATAGGCATCCTTGCCGATCCAGGGCGGCAGGTCCACCTGGAAGCGGGCGCCCGGGAAGATCCCGTAGCCCACGGTCCAGCCGAAACGGAAGGCGGTACAGGCCAGCAGCAAGGGCCCCCCGCGGAAGCGACGCTGCGCGGTCAGGACGAGGTCGTACCCCGTCGCCGGCGTCTGCACGATCTCGACGCGCCCGGTGAGCGGAAGCCACGCCACCGACGCGGTCAGTCGGCTCGGCTTGACCCAGAACTCGAGAGTGCAGTGCAGGGGATTGACGTTGTTGAGGGTCGAGTAGTGCGTGATCTTCCCACGCAGCGAGCTGTGGTACACGCCGTCGGGGAAGAGGTCGCTCGCCTGCGTGTTGGTCCGGGCGAACACGCTGCCATCCTCGCGGCAGTCCGCGAAGGCGAAGAAATCCTTCCGCAGAAAGCGATCGGAACCGAGCAGGGTCTCATCGTAGGTGGCGCGAAAAACGCCGCCGGTCGGATCGGTTTCCCGGACGCAGAGGCGGCCGTCGAGCGGGGAGGGAACGGCGTAGTCGTTCAGGTTCTCAGGAAATGACCGTACTCGCGGGGCACGCGACGCCGCGCCCGGCGAGGCGGTCGCCACGAAATCGGCCTGGGTGGTATGCCTCAGCACGTCGTAGACCTTGAGCAGCGCGCGGACCTGGCGCACGGCCCGCACCGCGCCGCCCTGGGCCGTGACCCGACCCAGGGACTCCACCTCGAAATAGCCCATCGAAGAGAAGCACAGCTCGGTGGTGAAGTAGGTGAGGTCCGCCTTCTGAATCCAGTTCGTCACCACCCGGTCGGGGTTGCAGAAATTGAAGAGGGCATTCGGATTGGCCATGGACTTGATGAGTTCGGCGTCGAGGTTGCGCAGCTCGCCGGCGCCCGGGGGCAGGAACCCATCGACCCAGGCGCGGAACTCCCCCCAGTTCTTGAAGGGGGTGGCCTTGCGGACGCGCGCCAGCTCCCGGGCGATGATCTGGGCTCCCGGCAGCGAGATGGCGCGGGTCGTGCCTCGCCGATAGTGGAATTGGGTGGCGGCATCGGGTGATTCCTGTTCCAGCAGCCGGCCCTGGAGGCCGGCCAGCACGGCGATGAGCACCGGCACCGAGGCGGTGTTGACGTTGACCGGCGCCCGGCCCGCTCCCGTTGCCTGCACCGCCGTCTGGAAGAGGAGGTCTTCGGGCAGCGGTCCGCGCACCCACCGGCGCAGCTCCGCCTGCGGTTTCGGCTGTACGACCGAATTGTCCACCCACGCCTGCCCCGTGACGTAGGGGCGCAGGATCTCCCAGGGTGCGGCGCCGATGACCTTCGCCACCTCGGCCAGGTCGATGAATACCCCGCCCGGCCGGAGGGCGCGCGTTGCGACGATGCGAGCGCCGGTTCCGGGCGGGCAGGGGTTGCGGCCGAGCCCTTCGAGTTCGATGGCGGCGCCGAGGTTGTCGAGCATTTCCGGGAGGTAGGGCTGGCGCCCGTTCACATAGATGCGGCTGGCAAGATCGACGATGCGGAGCGTGCTGGTGTCGCCCCGCTTCTCGTAGGCTCCGCCCATCGACGTCGAGTAGGCGCGGCCATACGCATCTCCAGGGCCCTGGAAGGAGGGGTGTTTGAGGTCGGCGAGGCGCGTTCCCGGCAGGTCGGTGCAGGCCCAGGTCTCGGTCAGGGCCTCCCAGCTCTTGATCCCCACGCGCGACGGCAACTGCGCGAGCGCGCGTTCCAGTCCGGCCTCCGCGAGGACTCCCGCCCGCACCGTGTCGAGGTAGTTCGCGCTCGCCTGCTGGTCGATGCGGGAGAGCAAAACGAAGGTGACCGCCAGGAGGGAAAGGGCGCTCAGGGCGCCCAGCGAGGCGATGAGGGCGAAGGCCCGGCTCCGCGCTGCCGTCAACTTCCTGCGCACCGCCCGTTCTCCTGACTGCCGCCCGCGGGTGCCCGCCGTTGTTGGGATGGCGGGAGCGAACGGCGGAAATGCTACCAACCGCCCGCCGCGGCAGTCAAGAGATACTCCGGAGTCCGCGGGTCCAGTGCGCCCGACGCGGGTGGGGACGTGGCGGCCGGTAGGGGGGGCGGAGGAGTTCGGCGCAGGTACGCCACACGCATCCGGGAATCCATGCGGCAGGCGGCGCGCACGGCGCGGCGGCACACGAACTGAGTGAACCCGACCAGCGAGATTTTTTTTGTGCAACTTCTGGCAGGGGAATACCCTACGCCCTACGTCGGCGCCATGCGTGACCGTCACCATTCATTCCGCCCGCAGCGCCTCGACCACGTCGAGCCGCGCCGCCCGCCACGCCGGCATCACCCCGAAGACCAGCCCGACCACCGTCGACACGCCGATCGCCAGCGCGAAGGTGTCCCACGGCGTCGCCACCGGCAGCTCCACCCAATACGCGATGCCGTGCGCCGCCGCCGCGCCCAGCGCGCTCCCCAGCGCGCCCCCCGCCGCCGTCAAGAGCGCCGCCTCCACCAGGAACTGCGCCAGCACGTGCCCGCGCCGCGCCCCCACCGCGCGCCGCACCCCGATCTCGCGCACCCGCTCCGTCACCGCCACCATCATCACCGCCATCACGCCGATCCCCCCGACCACCAGCGCGATCGACGAAATGCCGAGCAGCCCCAGAAAGACCGCCCCCGACAATTCGCGCCACAACTTCATGATCGATTCCTGGGTGATGAAGGCGAAATCGTCCTCCTGCTGCGCGCGCAGCCGGTGCCGCAGCCGCATCCGCGTCGCCACCTCCTCCACCATCCGCTCCACCGGCACTCCCGCGCCCGGCACCATCGCCACCACGTAGCTCTCGCGCCGCGACGAGACGTCGCGCCGGTGCGTGGTCCACGGGATCACGCAGAAATTGTCCTGGCCGATGTTCATGCCGCCGACCTCGCCTTGCGGCACGAACGTGCCGATGACCGTGTACTCCTGCCGGAAGAGCCGGACCGTGCGCCCGACCGGGTCGATCCCCGGGAACAGGTTCTCGCACGGCTCGCGCCCGAGGAGCATGACGCGCGCCGCCGCCGCGACCTCGCCGGACGCGAAGAACCGTCCGCCGCGGATCTGCATGGAATTCACGTCGGGGTAGTTCACGCCCACGCCCATCACGTTGAGACCACGGGTGCGTTTGGCGCCGCGCGTCAATTCGCCCCAGCCTTCGGCGAAGAGGTCGGCCTTGCCCACCGTCGGGCAATCGGCTTCGATCGCGCGCAGATCCTCGACCGAGATCGGAGGCCGCCGCCGGGCCGACCGCCAGTCCTCTTCCGACATGATGAGGCCGAAGCGGGTCAAGTAGAGCACGTTCGGGTTGAGGGCGCGGATCTGGCCGAGAATGACCTCGTCCACGCCGCGGATGATCGAGCTCATGCCGACCACGGCGGTGATGCCGATGACGATGCCGAAGAGGGTGAGCGCGGAGCGCAGCACGTGCGAGCGCAGGCTGGCGAGCGCGAGGAGGAGGGTATCCATACGGCATTTGCCTTGCAGGGTGATAGCCTGGGCGCCGGTTTCAGCGCTCCGGCACGCGGCGCCAGTTTGCCAGCCGCGGCGGGGGGTGTCAAGGTCGCCGCGAGTGCAGGGGGCACGACCATTCTTGCCGCCTGGCCGTCCCGGCCGCACGCATCGCAGACCTGGCCTCCGTCGTATCTCGTACTCGTACTCGTACTCGTACTCGAATGCCCTGGGCGTTCGAGCCCGAGCCCGAGCCCGAGTACGAGTACGAGTACGAGTTTGGCCGGCGCGCCATCGTGCCGGCCAGGTGCGCCGGCGGCGGCGGCCTGGCGCGTAGGGTCCGCCCCTTGACGAATCCCCGCTCGCGCGGTAGGGTAGTGAGGTCAACGCAGGAGCGACCATGAATCGCAGGAAAGGGTGGCTCGGCGCGCTTGCCCTGGCGGTCATGCTTCCGCTCGCGGCGGCCTGGCCGGGCGAGGCAGAGCTGGTCGAGCTGACGGTGCTCGTGGAGCGTTGCGCGGCGGACGACCCGCACGCGCGCCGGGCGGCGATCGAGGCGGTCCGGACATGGGCCACGGAGCACGCGGCGCTCCTGTCGCCGCCGCCGGAGGGCGCGGGCGCAGGGCAAGAGGTGGCGCGGGATGCGGCCGGGCGGCGCGCCGCGGCCTGCGCGCTCGGCTTCCTCGGCCGGCCGGAGGCGGCGGCGGCGCTGACGCCCCTCCTGGAATACCCCGACGACCTGACGCGCCGGCTCGCCCTGGAGGCGCTCGGGTACGCCGATCCGGCCCGCCTGCGCGGGCGCCTCGTGCGGCTCCTGCGCGCTCACCACCGCGACACCCGCCTGGCCGCCGCGCGCGCGCTCGGGCAGATCCCTGAGGGTCCGGAACGCTCCGCCCTGATCGAGGAGCTCGCCGGGAGGCCCGCGCCCGCCGGCCCGGGGGGGAACGCCCCGGCCGAGCCCGCGGCCGGCCCGGGTGCCGTCGCCGGCGCCTACGCCCTCGCCCTGCTGCGCGAAACCGGCGGTCCGCTCGCGCCTTTTCTCGCCTCCCCCCGCGCCGGCGTCGTCGCCGAAGCCGCGCTCGCCCTCGCCAACCTGGAAGCGCCCGTGGACGCCCCGGGCGGAACCGAGGCCGTGGCCGCCGCCCTCGCCCACCCCGTGCTCGCCCCCGAGATCCGCCGCCTGCTCCTCGGCTACGCCCTGCGCTTCCATCCCGCGGCCTGCTTCCCCTCCCTGCTCCACGCCGATCCGGAAATCCGCCGGCTCGCGGTCGCCGGGCTCGACCCCCAAGTGAACGACCAGCAGTACCTTGCGGCTCTCGTCGCCATCGGGACAACACCGGGGGCCGAGACGCTCGACGCCGGACCCGGCGCGGCCCGCACCGTGGGCGAGGTCGTGCTCGGCTGGCTCGTGCGCCTGACCGGCCGGACGGCGCAGGGCGCGACGCTGCGGGAGCGGTTGCTGGACTTCGAGCGCTGGCTGGCCGCGGGCACTCCCGTGACGCCCGACGAGGCGGTGGCGCGGGCGATCGAGCGCGGCGTCGCTTTCCTGATCGCCCGCCGCGCGAATGCGGCCGCCGTCGAGCCCATGCGCTACCCGGTCGCCCTGACCGGCATGGCGGTCTACACCCTGCTCAAATGCGGCGTGGCGCTCGACCACGCCGCGGTCCAATCCGGGCTGGCCGGGCTCCTCGCCGAGTCGCCCGAGGGGACCTACAGCGCGGGCCTGGTGGCCATGGCCCTGGGCGCGTGCCTGGAGAAGTACCGCAAGCTCGGCGATGCCTCCCCGCGGCCCGGGCAGGTCGCGGCGCGCCTCCAACAAGTAGCGGACGCGCTCGCCGCGGACCAGTCCCCGCGCGGCGGGTGGGGCTACGGCGCGCCGTACCAACTCGAAAGCGGCCCGCGCCGCGCCGCGCCCGCGAGCGCCGCGGTGATCGATCTCTCGTGCACCCAGTTCGCGCTCCTCGGGCTGCGCGCCGCCGCAAACGCCGGCGCGCGCGTCGACCGCGCGGTCTGGCAGCGCGCCCTGGTCCTCTTCGAACGGGTCCAGTGCTCGGACGGGGGTTTCCCCTATCGCCCGCGGACGGGTGCCGAACACTGGGAGGCCTCCCCGACCGCGACCCTGACGGCGGCCGCGCTCTACGGCCTCCTGATCGTGCGCACGTCCTTGGAGGAGAAACTCATCCCGGCCGAAGTGAAGGCGGCGCCCGCGTGGCAGCAGGGCTGGACGTGGCTCTCGCAAAACTACGGGCGTGCGAACGGCGCCGTCCAGGGCCGCAGCCGCGCCTACTACTGGCTATACAGTATCGAGCGGCTGTGCATGGTCGCCGGGGAGACGCGCATCGACGGCCACGACTGGTACCTGGAGGGGGCGGAGGTCCTGGTGCGGCTGCAGCAGGTGGACGGGGGCTGGAACGGAAACTACGGCGAGACCGTGGATACGTGTTTCGCCCTACTGTTCCTGCGGCGCGCGTACGTCGCGACGGTGATTCACACCGGCGCTGGGCACGAACCGGCGAAACGCTAGGGACGCCCGCCGTCTCGCCCCTCCGCCCGTTACCCCCCACCCCCCGCCCGCGTAAGCCGGCCCTTACGTGCAGGCGCTCCCGATCTTCTCGGCGGATCGCCATATCTCGCACTCCAGGCGCGAGTTACGGGGAGATCCGGGCCGCCGTGCGCCGCGGCACCCAGCTTGCAATTGGAGGTGTTCGTGGGGTGACGCTCAACCGCAGGCTGGAACACAACGGAGGCCGCCATGAACCGCACGACGCAGGGACCGACCCGCCACGGCATCGGCCACACGGCGGCGTGGACGGCGCTCCTGCTGTGCGGCGTGGCGGCGGCGGCGCCGCGTCCGGCGGCGGCGGAACCGAAGCCGAGCGCGCACTGGGTGCCGGCGGCCTCCAGTAATTACACGACGACTTCGGGCCGGCACATCACCCAGATCGTCATTCACGACATCGAAGGCGGCGCGGCCGGCGCGATTTCACGCTTTCGCAGCCCGTCGGCGCACGTCTCCGCGCACTACGTGATCGACTATGACGGCACGCTCACCCAGATGGTCGCAGAAAAAAACATCGCCTGGCACGCGGGGAATTCCCTGATCAACGGCCGGTCGATCGGCATTGAGCATGCGGGCTTCGCCTATCACGGGCACTACACGGAGGCCGAGTACCGGAAGTCGGCGGCGCTGGTGCGCTGGCTGTGCGACCACTATCGCATTCCGAAGGACCGGCATCACATCATCGCGCACGCCGAAGTACCGGACCCGGACGGCAGCGGCTACGGCGGGGTCAGTCATCACACCGATCCGGGCCCGCGCTGGGACTGGGCGCACTACATGGCGCTGGTGCGCGGCGGCGGCAGCAGCAGCGGGAGCGGCGGCGGCAGCGCCTCCCCACCGCCGAGCGCCGGGTCGTTGCACGCGGTAAAGATCACGGCGGGCGGCGGATTCGCGGGCGTGAACGTGCGCAGCGGCCCGGGCCTGGGCTATCCGATCGTAGGCGCGGCGCTGAACACGCAGGTGTACGTCTCGATGGACGCGGCGAGCGGGCTGCGCAAGATCTGGTACACGGGCGGGACCGGCTGGTGCCTGGGGAGTTACCTGACGGGCGTGCATGCGACGGCGCGCAAGGTGACGCCGGCGGACGCGACGGTGCGCAAGGGCGCCTCCGCGAGCGCGGCGAGCGCGGGCACGGCGCACCACAACCAGGTGTACGTGACCACGGGCGCGGTCGGCGAGTGGCGCACGATCTGGTTCGACGGCGCGGCGCGGTATCTGCGAACGGCGGCGAGCACGGCGGTGGGGCTGTAGGGCGTTAGCCCTACCGCTCGTGCCGCAGCGCGACGATCGGATCCAGCCGCGCCGCGCGCGCCGCCGGGTAGAGCCCCGCCAGCACCGCCACCACGAGCACCATCCCCCACCCCACCGCGACCGACCAGGCCTCGATCGAGAAACTGATCGGCGTCAGCGCCGCCGCCGCCCCCGTCACCGCCGCGCCGATCCCGAACCCCAGCAGCCCGCCCACCAGCGAGAGCGTCGCCGCCTCCACCAGAAACTGCAACAGGATGTGCGTGCGCCGCGCCCCCACCGCCTTGCGAATGCCGAT
The DNA here is from genome assembly GCA_016220045.1 of Planctomycetota bacterium. Classification (GTDB taxonomy): domain Bacteria; phylum Planctomycetota; class MHYJ01; order WSZJ01; family JACPWG01; genus JACRIP01. Next base: position 3,435 of record JACRIP010000473.1, on the reverse strand, counting down.
CTCGCGCGTGCGCTGCGCCACCACCATCAGCATCACGTTCGCAATCACGATCCCGCCGACGAAGAGCGCGAGCGCGACCAGCCCGATCAGCGCGCCGTACACCGCGCGCGACGAGTCGCGGTACATCTTCAGGTAGGTCGCCGCCGCCAGCAGCTCGAACGGGTCCTCCTGTAACGGCCGCAGCCCGCGCCGCGCGCGCAGCACCGCCCGCACTTCGTCGGCGCACACGTCCAGCAGCTCCGGCCGCTCCGGCTTCACCACCAGATCCACCTCCCACGGCCGCCCCCACTCGGCGAGCGCCGCCCCCAGCGGCAGCATCGCGTACTTGTCCTGCGATTGCCCGAGGATCGCGCCGCGCGGCTCCATCACCCCGATCACGTCGAAATGCCGCCCCGCGATGCGCACCGTCCGCCCCACCGCCGTCTCCCCCGGGAACAGCGTCTCCGCCAGGTCCGAGCCGAGCAGGACCACCGGCACGCCGCGCCGCTCCTCCGCCGGCGTGAAGTGCCGCCCGACCGCTACCGCCTCGCCCAGGAAATACACGTACTCGCCGGAGCGCGCCTCGACCTGCGCGCGCTCCACCGAGCGTTTCGCGGTGCGGATCGGCAGGTCGAGGTTCCACTGCGCGAGCACGTGCCCGGCCAGCGTCGCGTCGCGCCGGACCGCCTCGACGTCCGCCAGGGTGACCGGCGGCCGGTCCTTGACGCGCTCCCATTCCTCATCGCTGTGGATCGGACCGGTGCGTTCGACCGTGAAGGTATCGGCGCCGCGCGCGAGAATGGCTCGGGTGATTTCCCGATTCATCCCCTGGGTGAAGGCGACCACGAGGACGAGGGCGGCGACGGCGACGATGTTGCCGAGCACGGTGAGGAGCGTGCGCAGCTTGTTGGCGAACATCGTGGCGAGCGCGATCCAGACGGCTTCGAGGATCATCGGCGCGCCTCCGGTCGGCTCATCGGCGCACGTCCGACTCGATGCGCCCGTCGCGCACGCGCACCAGGCGGCGCGCGTGGTCGGCGATCTCGGGCTCGTGGGTGATCAGCAGGATGGTGTTGCCGGCGGCCGACAGCTCGGCGAAGAGCTTCATGATCTCCACTCCGGTGGTGCTGTCGAGGTTGCCGGTGGGCTCGTCCGCGAGAATGACGCTGGGGCGGGTGACCAGGGCGCGCGCGATGGCGATGCGCTGGCGCTCGCCGCCCGAGAGCTCGACCGGGCGGTGGCGCGCGCGGCGGGCGAGCCCGACCCGGTCGATGGCCTCGGTCGCGCGCGCGCGCCGTTCGCTGCGCGGCGTGCGGCCGTAGATCAGCGGCAGCTCGACGTTGGCCAGCGCGCTCGCATCCGGCATGAGATTGAAGGTCTGGAACACGAACCCGATCTCGCGGTTGCGGATGTCGGAGAGCTCGGCGTCGGCGAGCCCGCTCACCTCGCGCCCGTTGAGCACGTAGCGGCCGCGCGTCGGCGTGTCGAGCAGCCCGATCAGGTTCATGAAGGTGGTCTTGCCCGAGCCCGACGGTCCCATGATCGCGACGTACTCGCCGCGCTCGACGGTGAGCGAGACCTCGCGCAGGGCGTGAACGTCCTCGCCGCCCAGGCGGTAGCTGCGCGTGAGGTTTTCGGTGAGGATGACGGTCATCCGGAGTCCTTCGTTTTACCAGTCCGCAAGACGCTCCATTTCCCCGCAGGCTTCCGCCTCCGTCTTGTTCACTGTCGTACTCGCACTCGCACTCGTACTCGCACTCGTACTCGTACTCGTACTCGTACTCGTACTCGTACCCGAACTCGTACTCGTACCCGAACTCGAACTCGAACTCGAACACACAGGGTAGCCGAGTACGAGTACGAGAAAGACCGCTCGCGAGCACGGTGGGTTGTGAGCGCAGGCCCCGGTGGATTCCCTTCGCTTTCGTGGCCCTTCGTGCGTCGCTTGGTGGTCCTTCGTGTTCCCGTCTCTTTCGTGGCCCTCCCCTCCCTCCCACGGCTCCCGCTTTCCCCCTACGGCTCCGGCTTGCGCTCGATCCGCTCGCCCTCCTTCAGGTCGCGCAGGGTCTTGTGCGGCCCGGTCAGCACCTCCGCCCCTTCGGTCAGTCCCTCCAGCACCTCGAAATGCTCCTTGCCCGTGATGCCGATCTTCACCGGCTGGAAGAGCGACTTGCCGTCCGGCCCGACCACGAACGCCCCCTCCTTGAGTTCTTTTTTTGTCGGGATCGCGACGGCGGCCGGGTCCGCCGGGTTCCCCGCCGCGCCCGCCTCCTCCGTCTTCCCGGCGGCCGGCAGTTCGCGCGCGACCAGCGAGCGAATCGGTACGGCAAGGACCTGGGCGCGCGTCGCGGTCACGATCTCGGCGCTCGCCGAGAACCCCGGCCGCACGCCCTCGACGGTTTCGTCAAGCGTGACCACGACCCGAAAGGCGACGCCGCGCTCCTGCTGCCCGCCCGCGGTCGTGATCGGGCTGGTGCCCACGTCCGACACCTTGCCCGCAAGCTTGCGATTCGGCAGCGCGTCGATCTCCACGCGCGCGGGCTGCCCGACCTTCACGTCCAGGATCACCGCCTCGCCCACTTCCAGCTCGACCTGCAGCACCGACAGGTCCGCGACGGTCATCAGCTCGGTGCCGGCCGCATTCATGGTGCCCATCACCGTGGTCTGGCCGCGCTCCACGTTTGACCGGAGAATGACGCCATCGATGGGGGAGGTGATGCGGACTTTCGTCAGCTCGTGGCGCTCGCGCTCCAGTCGGGCCTGCTCGCTGGTGACGGTGAGCTTGGCCGCCTCCACCTCGTTCTTCTGCACGTCGAAATCGGCGGTCAGCTCGTCCACCTTCTCGCGCGCGCCGAGGGCGCCGAGCTCGCGCTCGCGCTCCAGCTTCAGCTTGGTCCGTTCGAGCTGGGTGCGGGCGATCTCGAGGCGCTGCTCGGACTGTCGCACCGCCACTTCCGCCTGGGAGATGGCGATTTCGAACGGGGTGGGATCGATCTGGATGAGCGGCTGGCCCGCGGTCACGCGCTCTCCTTCGTGCGCCAGAACCTCCTTGACCAATCCTACGGTGTTCGCCGAGAGCAGTACGCTGGTCTTGGCGCGCACCTTGCCGGACTCGCGCACCACGGCTTCGAGGTCGCGGCGGGCGAGCTTCTCGACGAAGACCTCGGCGGCGGGCTCCTTGCGCCGACTCCACCAGATGCCGCCGCCGGCGGCGCCGGCCAGGAGGAGCAGGAGGAAGAGGTAGAGCTTCCAGCGGCGCTTGCGCGGTCGGGGTGGGGGAGGGGGTTGGAGATCGCTCATGTGCTCTCGCTTGCGGGAAGGGGAGTGCGGATTGTAGCCGGGAGGCGCGGAATCACCTAAGCAAAGCGACGACGAACGGAACCACAGAGGCACAGAGACACAGAGACGACGGATGGTGCGGCGAATCCGGGGCGGACGGAGCGCCCCGCGGGGCGC
>JACRIP010000464.1 GCA_016220045.1 Planctomycetota bacterium | reverse complement strand
TCCGCCTGCAGAGGCGGTCGCAAACGGCCGCGATCAGCGGCCCTTCGGTGCAGGCCGGAAGGCCTGCACCACGATTGCGGATGACCTCTGGACCGATCCTCGAAATACTCGGAGCCCTTGTGGCGCAGGCCTTCCGGCCTGCGCCGCGAGGTCTCCGGCGCCGGAGTCTCACGGGGTTGGCCCGGTCCCGAGGACGAGGCGCTCCCGCCCGCAGCGACCTGTTGCGCCAGCCTCTGGCGGCGGAACGACGAACGCACGCTGCTCCGGGCAACCTGCCCAGTCCGCGGCTGGGCGCTCGCCCGAGCGCGCGCAGCGCTGTAGTGCCCTGCACGTGCCGGCGGAACCCCCGCTCACGACTCCGCTTCCGGGACTTCTCACGTGGGACTCTCCGCCTGGCATCCGGAGCCCCCCTCCGCCTCCGCGCCTCTGCCCGCGCCCACGCCCGCGCCCACGTCGGCGGGCCGTAGGCCCTGGCGCCGCGCCGCGCCCTTCCTCCTCCTCGCGCTGCTCGTCGCCCTCGCCTACGCCAACGCCCTCGAGAACGGGTTTGCCTACGACGACAAGCTCGTGGTCCTCGACCACCCCTCCGTCCGCTCGCTCGCCGGCATCCCCAGCCTGCTCGGCGAACCTTTCCACCCCCGTTCGCGCGCCTCCACCGCCGTGGGCGCCGGCACCTACCGCCCCTTCGCCCTCGCCACGGTCGCCCTCGACTGGGCCCTCTGGGGCCCGAACCCTTTCGGCCATCACCTGACCAGCCTCCTCTGCCACCTGCTGGCCTGCTTCGCCGTCTACGTATTTTACCGTACGATGCTCCCGCGCGCACGCGCCGCCCTCCTCGCGGCCGCCCTCTTCGCCGTTCATCCGGTCCATACCGAGGCGGTCACCGCCGTCGCCAATCGCGGGGACGTGCTCGCGACGCTCTTCTGCCTGCTCGCCCTGCTCTCCCTGCGCGGCGCGTTCGCACTCGCCGCCCCGCGCCGGTTCCTCCGGGTCGCGGCCGCTTGCCTCCTGTTGTTCCTCGGCCTGTTGAGCAAGGAAATGGCCTTCATGCTCCCGGCCCTCCTGGTCCTCCTCCTGCTCTGGGACCGCGTGGACCGCCGCGCCGGCGGGCCCGGCTGGATTCCCGCCGCGCGCCCCTCCGCGCCGGCCGCGCCCTCCGCCGGCGCGCCGCCGTCCTCGCCCCCGCCCCGCTCCGTCGCCCTCTGGGTCCTGCTCGCGCTCGCCGTGCCGGTGGTCGCCGCTCTCCTGCCGCGCCTGCGCGTCGAAGGCGACCTGCCCCACATGCTTTCCCCGCTCGACGCGGCGGGCGCGCGCGGTGCCGAGCGCGCCGCGATCCTGGCGCAGGCGTGCGCCCAGCACCTGCGTCTTCTGCTCGCGGGAGGTCCGCTGGCCGCGAACTACCCGGAGAATTCGGCCTGGCTGACGCCCGCCGCCCATCACGATCCGTTCCGCCTGGCCTGGAGCGTGGGCCTCCTCGCCCTTGCGGCGCTGGCCTGCGCCGTGAGCCTGCGCCGCGCGCCCCTGGTCGCCCTCGTGCTCGCGTGGTTCGTCGTCGCCCTCGTGCCGGTGTCGCAGCTCCTCGTCCCGGCCGGCGTGGTGATCTCGGAGCGTGCGCTCTACCTGCCCTCGGTCGGCATCTGCGCGGCGCTCGGCTGGGCGCTCGACCGCGTGCTCGGCGTCCGCGCGGCGGCGGGCGACCGCGGCGCGCGCCGGCGTCAGGTCTGTGCCTGGGCGTTGGCCGCGGCCTGGCTCGGCGCCTGGGCCGGCGCCTGCGCCGTGCGCAATCGCGACTGGCGCGACGACCTCACACTCGCCCGCTCGATGGTGCGCGATCAGCCGCGTGCACCCCAGGGCTGGACCTTTCTCGGCGACCTGCTCGTGCGGCTCGGCAGCTACGACGAGGCCGAGTCCTGCTACCGCGCGCTCCTCGCCCTCCCCGGCGCCGAATGGGCGGCCTATGACGGGCTCGGGCGTTTGCTGCAGGCGCGCAGCGACTGGGCCGGCGCCGCCGCGGCCTGGACCGAGGCGGTGCGCCGTCTGCCCGGCCGCGCCGAGCTCCATGCCCGGCTCGCCGGCTGTCTCGTCCACCTCGCCCGGCCCGCGGAGGCGGAGGCCGAATACGTCGCCGCGTTGCGCCTCGATCCGGACGCGCCCGGCCGCCTGCGCGATCTCGGCCTGCTGCTCCTGCGCTTCGGGCGCGAGCCCTCCGCCCTGCCCCTGCTCCGTCGCGCCGCCGTGCTCGAAAGCGGCGGCGCCGCGCTGGACGAGGCCGCCCTGGAACGCTCCTTCGGCCGCGACGCCCTGCGCATCGACCGCCCGGACCTCGCCCTTCCCCATCTGCTCCGGGCCGCCACGCTGCGCCCCGCGGACGACGACATCCGCCTCGATCTCGGCATCGCCCGCTATCTCGCGGAACCCGATCCGGCCGCCGCCCTCGCCGACGTCGAGGCCGTGCTCGAGCACGCTCCCGGCCGCCCGGACGCCCTGCGCTGGCGCGGCATCCTGCTCCGGCGCCTGGGCCGGTTCGCCGCCGCCGCCGACGACCTCGAGGCCGCCCTGCGCGCCGAACCCTTCGACTACGAGGCCGCCCGCCACCTCTTCCTCGCCGACGTCGCCGCCGGTCGGATCGCCGCGGCCCAGGACCTGCTCCGCCGGCTTCCCGAACTCGCCCGCAGCGAGGACCCGGAACTGCGCGCGGCCCTCCGCGCCCTGCCCGCGCCCCCCGGCCGCTAATTTTGCGGTGACAACCCCCGCCCCGCCCGCTAAGATAATCCGGCCGCGCGCGCGCCGGCCGCTGCCGCCCCGGTTCCTTCTCGCAGGATGTCCGCCTCCATGGACGACTCCGCCGCCGCTCCCGCCATCGAAATCCGCGACCTGTGCAAGGTCTTCAAGGACCACTGGACCCGGAAAAAAAAGCTGGTTCTGGACCGCGTCTCGGTGGAGGCCCGGCGCGGCGAGATCTTCGGGTTCATCGGCCCGAACGGCGCCGGCAAGAGCACCACGCTGAAAATCCTGACCGGGCTGCTCTTCCCGACCTCCGGGGCGGTCCACGTCCTGGGCCGCCCGGTCAGCGACAAGGAGGTCCGTCAGCGGATCGGGTTTCTCCCGGAGAAGCCGGAGTTCTACACCTACCTGACCGGCGCGGAGACCCTCGCGCTCGTCGGGGAGATCTTCGGCGTCCCGCGCGCCGAGCTGCGGCGCCGCACCGACGAGCTCCTGTCCCTGGTGCGCCTGTCGGATGCGCGCGACCTCCCGCTGCGCAAGTACTCGAAGGGGATGGTCCAGCGGATCGGACTGGCGCAGGCGCTGGTCAACCGCCCGGAGGTTGTGATCCTCGACGAACCGATGTCCGACCTCGACCCGATCGGCCGCCGCGAAATCCTCGACATGCTGGTCGCGCTCAAGGCCGGGGGCACCACGGTCTTTTTCAGCACGCACATCCTCTTCGACGTGGAATCCCGCTGCGACCGGTTCGCCCTGCTCGTGAAGGGCCGGGTGCGCTGGACCGGTACCGTGGCCGAGGCCGTGACGCGGTGGGGGAGCGTCGAGGGCGCGTTCATGGAGAAGGTCCGCGAGGCCGATCTCGAGTCCCCCCCTGACCCCCGCGCCGGGAGGTAGTGCCGCCGTGCGCGCCGTGCTCGCCATTTCCCGCGCCACGATCCTGGAGTGCATCCGCGACCGGGTGCTCTACTCCGTGGTCCTGTTCGCGCTCGGCCTGATCCTGGCTTCCACCTTTCTCTCGGCGGTGCCGATCGGCAACCAGCGCAGCATTCTCGTCGATTTCGGCTACGCCGGCGTCTCCTTCCTCGGCCTGAGCCTTTCGATCCTGCTCGGGATCGCCCTGGTCTCCAAGGAGATCGAGCGCAAGAGCCTCTACTGGCTCCTCGTCAAGCCCCTCTCCCGCCCGCAACTCCTCATCGGCAAGTACCTCGGCCTGGTCGCGGTGCTCTTGCTCGATCTCCAGTTCATGGCGCTCACCTTCGTCCTCCTCTTCCGCGTGAGCTACGACCAGTGGCTCGGCTCCTTCTTCACCGGCGTCGCCTTCCTCTTCCTCAAGTTCGCCGTCCTCACCGCCATCGCCGTCTGCTTCTCGACCTTCTCGACCCCGATCCTCAGCATCATCTACACTCTGGTCGTCTACTTCATCGGGCTCTCGACCGCGCAGTTCCGCGTCTTCGCCCCGCGCGGCGGGCTGGTGGCGGCCTTCCTCGGGGAGGTCTTCTACTACCTCCTGCCGAATTTCGACAATTTCGACGTGCGCAAGGAGCTGCTCACCCACGCCGCGCTTCCCGCGGAGCAGGTGCTGATGGCGGCGCTCTACGCCGCCGCCTACATCGCGCTGGCCTTCTCGATCGCGCTCTACATCTTCGACCGCCGCGAGTTCAAGTAGTGCTCGGGAAAGGACCTGACAACGTGCCGGATTCCTCCCTGCGGCTGTCCGTCGTGATCCCGGCCTACAACGAGGAGGCGCGGATCGGGCGCACACTGGATCGCGTGCTCGACTACCTGGAAGCGACGCGGCGCGGGAGCTACGAAGTGCTGGTGGTGGACGACGGCAGCCGCGACCGGACCTGCGCGGAAGTAGCGGCGCGCGGCGGACGTGGGGCGATCCGCCTGCTCACGAACGGCGCGAATCGGGGAAAGGGGTATTCGGTGCGGCACGGCATGCTGGCGGCGGCCGGGGCGTCGCGGCTGATGAGCGACGCCGACCTGTCGACGCCGATCGAGGAGCTCGAACGGTTGGAGACGTGCCGGGCGGCGGGCTGCGACGTCGCGATCGCCTCGCGCGCGCTGGCCGGTTCGGACGTGCAGCTCCATCAGCCGTGGTGGCGGGAAACGATGGGGAAGTCCTTCAACGTGTTCGTGCGCCTGCTCGCGTTGCGCGGGATCTACGACACGCAGTGCGGGTTCAAGCTGTTCAGCGCGCCGGCGGCCGAGGCGATCTTCCGTCGGCTGACGTTCGAGGGGTTCTCCTTCGACGTGGAGGCGCTCTTCCTGGCGCGCCGGCTCGGGTTCCGCGTGGGCGAGGTCGCGGTGCGCTGGATCGACTCGCCGGCCTCCAAGGTGCATCCGGTGCGCGATGCGTCGCGGATGCTGCTCGACCTGGTGCGCCTGCGTCTGCGCGACCTCGACGGGGGTTACCGCGGGCGACTGCCGCGGGTGGACGCCGCCGCCGTTGGCCGTCCGCCGGGAGGCGCGCCATGACGCCCCCGCGCCCGCGCTTCGAGGTCTTGCGCTCCTGGTTCGTCATCGTCGCGTGCCTGGGCCTCGTCTACCTGGCCCAGGCCGGCGTCGATACGACTCGCGACCCCGACCGGTTACGCGATATACCGTATCTGCCGAACAAGCATCTGCTGCGCGCGCTGGTGGTCGATTTCGACCTGCTCACCGCGGACCTGCTGTGGATCGCGGCGACGGAGATCGCGCTGCCGACCGAGCACGACCCGAAGCAGATCGACTCCGCGGCGTGGTACTACGTGCTCGACACCATCACCGACGTGGACCCGTACTTCTTCGCGGTGTACCGGTACGGGGGGTCCTTCCTGCCCAAGTACCTGAAGGACGTGGCGCGCGGAAACCTGCTCCTGGAGAAGGGCATGCGCCGGCTGCCTGACGAGTGGGAACTGGGGGCGCTGGCCTCCTTCAACGCCCTCCACCTGACGATGCCGCCGGACGCCGAGCGGGCGGTGCGCTACATGGAGCTGGCGGCGGCGGCGTCCGGCGCGCCCCAGTACATCAAGGACATGGCCGTCCTCATGCACAGCCAGGCCGGGCACACGATCGTCTCGATGAACGGCTTCCTGGTGCATTACCGTTCGACCGAGAGCCAGGTCCTGCGCAAGGGGTACCTGGACCAGATCGGCGTCTTTGCGGGCGAAATCCTGGACGAGGCCGAGGGCAACCCCGGGGAGCGGTCGGAACGGCACGCGCGCGACCTCGCGGATTTCCTGGCGCGGATCGATCCCCGGACCAGCGACCAGGGCGACATCGAGTGCGCGCTGCTGTGGAAGCGCATCGTCGAGGACATCGCCGGCCGCGTGCGCGCCGGCCGCCTGCGCGAGCCCGCGTGGTCGGAGCTGCTGCGCTGAAGGCGCGGATCCGCCGACCGGGGAGACCAGACGGAACCACAGAGGCCCAGAGACACAGAGACGACGGGAACGACGAGCAGGCTGGTTCGCGCCTTCCTCCCGCGGTTCGCCCACCGGTTCGCGGCGCGGAACGGCCTGCTTCTCGTTCCCGTCGTCGTTTCTGTGCCTCTGGGTCTCTGTGGTTTCGTTCTTGTCCCGCAGAAGCGGACCTGCACCCTGCGGGTGCATGTCCGTTCTTGCGGCTCGACCGTACCAGCCGCACGCATCGATAGCACGGCCTCCGTCGTCCTCGGATCTCGTACTCGTACTCGTACTCGAATGCCC
>JACRIP010000463.1 GCA_016220045.1 Planctomycetota bacterium | reverse complement strand
TACTCCGGGCCGGAGACGGATCGAGCGGTCCTCTCTGGCGCGCGCGTCGAGGGTTGCCGGGCTGAAGCCCGGCAAACAAACCCGGGCTGAAGCCCGGTACTACAAGCCTCCAAGCCCTTCCCATTGGAGCGAGTGTACGGTCTCCAGCAGCCGGACTTGTGGGCAAAGATCAGGAGGCGGGGTGGGGGGAGGGATCCGATGGATCGACGGGATCGATCGGATCGGAGCACACGGACGGGACCGTCTCTTGCCACTTGAATTTCGAGTGCCCCGCGCCCTTGGCCTGGGCGAGCATGCCGTCGCCACGACCCCGGCGGAGCGGTCGGCCCTCGATCCACCAGCGTGCTGACGGTGCCCGAGTCCCACCCCGCCCCCGCTCCCGCCGGAGGGACAGTCACCGATTTCCGGGATCCAGGTGCCCGGATTGTGTGGGTGTCACTCTGCGCACTTGCGGATCGTGGACGAGGCGCAGTGAGGATTCGTGGCGGAGGACTCCGAACTTTCGCCGGCGCCGCCGTCGCACGAGCTGCCCGGCCGGAGCGACAGTTCCCGGGCCAAAGCACCGCGCCGTCAAGATCCCGGGTCAGCGCCGGCCGCGCGCGTCACCACGGCCCCCCGGCGCCGGCGCTTCCGCCTTCTTGGAGCCAGATCCCGTCAGCTCCGGAGTCTCTACGAGGAGCAAGTCGTCCGCGAAGGGAGCGGTCGAGAATTCCTCGTAGGTCTCGGTTATGCAAAATTCCGTGTCCGTCTCCCAGACGAGTTCGCGCTCGATCGGGAGGCAGGAGACCGGGCCGAAGGCCAGCGACTCCCGGCAGAATGGAGCGTCATTGAAGAGCAGCGCGAAGCGCATCCGCCGACTCTCGAGCGGTCGGTCCAGGCGTGGAGGAAGGACCTCGAACCCACGGGGCCGCAACACGTCGCGGAGCTCGCGGGGGCCCGTGTAATCGGGCATGGGAAATACCAGCGACATGAATCCGAGACGCGCGATGACGAGCCGGCACGACTCGTCGTCCCCGGGACGCCGCATGCGACTGTCGATCGGCTCTTCTTTGCCCGTCAGGAGGTCCCAGCTTCGGGCCTTTCCGGTCACAACGTAGGAGAGCCGGTGTTCGTACTCCTTCTCGGTATGACGCACAAGGAGCTCCACCCGCGTGCCCACCGTCCGCTTCAGGCGCAGCGCGACCGAGTAGGAGTGGTCGAGCGGCAAGGAGCCGGCCACGGACCGGCCCCCAACGTGCGCCTTCATGCGGATCGAGAGGCAATCCGCGTTCAAGACGGCCTGCTCGAACTGCTGGTAGCGGGCTTCGGCCTCGCTCGCCGGGTCCTGAGCGGCGGGATCGCCGTCGCCTGGACGCGCCAGGAGGCAGAAGAGGGCCACCGCCGCAAGCCGCCGCAGCGCTCGGTCTCCTCGCTGCGGGCCGCATTCCGCGCCACCCCCGCGCAGGGCAGAGGACGGATGGGCCATTTGCGTTCCTCTTCGGGTGTTCACTCGGGACAGTCCCGTGCGTGACGGGCCGTATTCGCCGACGCATGCCGCACTGCGTCGTCCGATCAGGCTCAACTAGGCGGTTTCCCCCTGAACCGCAGGGGCTGTGCGACGTACCGCGCGCTGACCCGCCATGCGCCACCGGCAGCGCGTGGCATGGCATTCCTCCGGTCGCAGTCGGTGATTCTACCCGCAGGCCACCTCGTATGCGAGTCCGGGTGCATGTCCGTACGTGCACCTAGCCGCCCCTCGTTCCCCTGACCTAGTGTCCCGTCAACGTCGTTGCTTGGGGTCGTTCGATTCGTGGCCCCTCGGGGCGCCTCACGAGGCGCCCCTACGCGGACCGGAAGATTCGATGTTGACAGGACACTAGCCGTAGGGGCGCGTCGCGACGCGCCCCTACGCGAACTGCGCAGCTACGGACATGCACCCTGCGAGTCCGTCCCCGGCCGTACGGGTCCGTTCCTGCGCGACCCCGCGCGCGCCACCAAAGGAGCGGACGCGCCACCACGAAAAGACGGGAGAAACGCAGCGCACGAAGGCGTGATCGCGCAGGGCCTCGAAGCTATCCGACTTGATTCCTCTTGCCGCGCCCGGGTCGGTCGACCAAAAAAAAATCGCTTCGCGTCCTGCGTGCGTCCCGCTTCGAATCCCTCCTTGTTCCCGTCCTCGCTGCGGGGCACTTCGGCCTATCCTCTCCGGTCTGCCGCCGGGGCTCCGCCATGCCTCCCACCTACATCGCACTCTCGGAAGAAGAGCAAGCCGCGCTTGAGGCGATTGCGCAGCGGACCGGCACGACGCCGGATCAACTCGTGCACGATGCGCTCGCCAGATTCATCGTTCGTTCCCGACCCGCTGATCGGCTGGCGGCGCTCCGGGACGTGCGCGGGCTCTGGTCGGGCCGAACGGACCTGCCGGGTTTTGACGCCCTCCGATCTGAGTTTGACAGGTACACCGCTGGGTAGAGTTCGCGTCGGCTGAACGCTTGCCGGTGAACAAGCTGCTGGCCGCTCCGGAGGAGGCGGCGGCGATGGGGCGCAACGGGCGGTGGTCGCAAATGGCCGCGATCAGTGGCCGTGCGCCGCGAGGTTTCTGGCGCCGGAGTCTCGTGGGGCTGGCCCGATCCCCAGAACGTGGCGTCACCGCCAAAAGCGACCGTTTCCCGTCAACGCCGCGCCGCGTTCGACTCGCCGGTCGCGGGTGGCGCCGCGCCCGCCGCGCCCGGGCCGCCGCCCACCCCACCCATGCTCCGCTCGTCGCCCGCCACCCGGATGCGGAATTCACCGGACCACCCGGCCCGGCCCGGATCGTTCATGTCGCACGCCACGGCCGGCAGCACATGATACTCGCCCGGGGCCGACGGACGCAGGCGGAAGGTGAAGGTGTTTTCGCCCCGGCCGAGACCGGACCCCGCCACGGCGACCCGATCATCCCGCAGCTCCCTCCGGCCATACCAGGAGTCCTCCCACCAATACCCGTCCGGCTCGTCCGGCAGCGCCTCCATCCCCGCGGGGATCGGCGCCTCGACCAGGACGTGCTCCGCCTCCGCTTCCACCCGCACCTTCACCACCACGCGCAGCTCGTCCCCCAGCGCGACCTCGGCGCCGGATGCCAGCGGCTCCCAGACCCGGGGCTCGGACGACGGCGGCTCCCCGGCCGGCGGGGCGGACGACCCGCGGACTCGCTCCAGCGTCCGCGTCACGACGAATCGCCCGGGAGCGGGCGGCACATCCTCCCCGCGCGCATAATGGCGCAGGATGGCTGAGGCGTATACCTGACTACCGCCGGCCTGACGCACTTCCACCACGTTCGACCCGACGCGCAGGCGCCCCGCCGGAACGGACCAGACCGAACCGGTCCCCGGGCCCGCGACCGCGACGCCGTTCACCGTGAGCCGCGCTTCCGGCTCCGGTTCCGCGGACGCGACCGAGCTTAAGGCATACACCGCATAGGCAGTATCCAGCGTGGAGTGCCAGGCACCGCCCCGCCGGCAGGCCAGCAGCCAGTCGCGGAACCGCCCGATGCGCGGGTCATCGGGCCGGGCGGCGGCGAGCGCGCGCAGCACCAGGGCCGCCTGCGCCACCGACGCGGGCTCGCGGCCCGCCTCCGGTGGCCCGGCGGGAAGCTCCGCGGCCAGCTCGTGGCGACCCGCGAGGACCAGCCACGCCCGTTCCTCCACGGTCGGGGCGGCTACCGCCGGCCACGCCTTGATCTCCCGTCCGGCCGCCGCCAGCGCATAGACGCTGAAGGGCGTCGGAGCCTCGGCCGCCAGCCAGTCCGCGCCCCGGTCCAGGGTCCCCGGATCCACCGGGAAGCCCGCCTGCCGCGCCAATCCCAGCCCGGACACCACGTAGGCGGTCATGCGCGGATCCGTCCGGTCATGGAACCACCAGCCCCACGAGCCATTCTCGTGCTGGAACGCGTACAGCCGCTGCAGTCCGAGCTCGACCATGCCCGGCAGGTCGCGCTCCAGCGGCCCTTCCGGCAGCCCCAGCCGGCGCGCCGCCTGCGCGGCGACGACCGCCGGCAGAAATCTCGACATCGTCTGTTCGACGCAGCCGTACGGATAGCCCGCGAGGAACGGCAGCGCCGCGCGCACCGCACCGAGCGCCGACGACGTCACGACCACCTCCAGCGCCGCGCTTTCCGGCGCGGCGTCGTCCGGCAGGACCAGCTCCTCCCGCCAAACGTCCGCGACCGGGCCCGCTCGCGCCGTGAGCCGCTCCTGGCCGTGCGGCCGCACCGGCAGCTCCAGTTCCATCGCGTCCGACTCCGCGGCCGCCTGCGCCGCGGCGCGCAGCCGAAGCGTGCCCGCGTGCGTCGCGCGCACGGGCCATTCCACCCGCCCGACGCCGCCCGCGGGCACACGCACCGTGCGCGCCGGCCGGGCCGCCCCCGGGTCGTCCGCCGCCGCCGCCGCCGGCAGGATCTCCCCGGTCCCGCCCGTGGCCTCCAGGCTGACCGCGAATTCGCTCTCCTCGGCGCGTCCGTTGTGCACGATCACCGCGACCTGGGTGCGGTCGCGCTCGACCAGGAAGCGCGGCGCGACCAGGCGCACGACGACCTCATTCCGGGTCAGCAGCTCCGAACGGCCGACACCGAAGCGGTGGTCGGCCGTCACCGCCCGCGCGAGCACGCGCCACCGCGTCAGGGAGTCCGGCATGCGGACCTCCACCACGGCGCGCCCGTCGGCGCCGGTGCGCACCTGCGGCGACCAGTAGAGCGTATCCGGAAAGTTGCGCCGGGTTTCCGTGGGGGCAATACCCGCCGCGGCCTCGCGCGACTCCGGTTCCCCCCCGAGGCTTGCACCCCAGGTCGCCGCCTCGATGGCCGCGAAACGCCGGGCCGAAACGCATTCGTAGTACTGCGTCCCGACCTCCTCGCTCCGGTCGAGGTTGAACGGGAAGAAGAAGGTCCGCAAGTCCGCAGCCCGGTCCGCGCGCAAGGCGAGGACCGCCTCGTCCACGATCGCCAGCTCGACCTCCTCGTCGCCCACCGGCCGGCCGCCGCTGCGCACGGCGACCACCACCTGCGCGAGCTGACCCGGGGCGTAGCGCGCGCGGTCGCCGGACACCGCGACCTCCAGCATACGGTCTTCCGGGTAGACGCAGACCAGATAGCCGTCGCCGCAGGTCCCGCCGTTCTTCCAACCGCGGAGCTTGACCCGCACGTTCGGCGCGTACTCCGCCCGGATCGGGACGTCGATCACCGTCCCGCCGTTCGGGATCGGGACGGAGCGGGCCTCGTGGAGCGTCGCTCCTTCGACGGTCAGGAGCGCCGTGAAGGGCGCCCCGGTCGCGCGCGCGAGGAGGTGCAGCGTTTCGCCCGCACGGTACACCAACCGGTCGGGCAGCACATCGAGACTCGGTTCCTCGGCGCCCGGCAGCGTCGCCCCCTCCATGGACAGCTCCCCGGCCACCCACAGGTCCACCCGGTCCTCGATCACGCGTCCGGCCTCGTCGCGCACGCGCGCGCGCAGCCGCACCTTGCCCGCCGCGGCGGCCGGCAGCTCCAGGCTCGCCCGCCCCTCCCCATCGGTGCGCGCCCGTCCCGCGCCGCAGGACTCGAACTCGATCTCAGTATTCTCCCCGATACTCGACGCTCCCGGGCGCGTCCGCTGCGCCAGCGCGGAGACCTCCACGTCGCACCCCGCGGCGGGTGCGCCACCGGGCCGACGGACGCGCAGCCGCACCGGGATCGGCTCACCGGCACGCAAGAAAAGGGCGGGAGCGCCGACTTCGAGGAGCAGGCCGGCCGCGGCCAGCGTCAAGGTCGCGTGCCCCTCCTCGGTGCGGCCGGCGGCGTCGCGCACGGTCGCGCTCACCGCGTAGTCGTAGTCTGCCGACCCGGGGTCGGGGCGAAAGGCGAACGCCAGGGCGCCGTCCGCTCCGGTCCGGCCGACCCCGTGCACGCTCTCGATCGGCTCCCGCCAGGCCCAGGATTCACGATCCTCCTCGCGGTCATAGAACCACAGCAGCGGATCTTCGAACGGCGCCCGCCGACGATCCGGTGCGGCGTTCCAGTACCAGGGCGCTGAATACCTGCGGGAGACGCGCCACTCCACGGCGGCGTCGGCGACCGGGCCGCCGAACAGGTACTCCACGCGCACGCGCCCCGAGATTTCCCCACCGGCGACGCGCGCCGCGCCCAGACCGTCCACGAACACGCGGTACTCCGGTTTCCGGTAGGCGGCGACTTCGAAGGAGGTGCGCCACAGGGAGTTCGGCGCCGCGTCCCAGGACAGATACCGCTGGCCTTCTTCGCGTGAGCATTTGACCTGAGCGATGATCCAGTAGTCGCCGAGTGCCGGCTCCGACGCGAGCGTGAACGAACCGCAGGCGGAGCCGACGTCGGACCATGCGGACTCGAAGGTCTTGAGCAGGCGCCCGCGCGGGTCGCGCACCTCGAGGCGCACCGCGTCGCCGGCCGTGAAGGAGAGGGCCGTGCCCCGGCGATCGCGCCGAACGGCCTTGAAGTGGACCTCCTGGCCGGGCCGGTAGATGGGGCGATCGGTCGCGAGGTGGACGAGGGACTCCGGCGGCTCTGCGGGCGCGACCCCGAAGCACGCGAGGTGGGTCTCGCCGTCCTTGGCGGCCAGCACGACGCCGCGGGCGGAGGCGGGGGCCGCGAACCGGAAGAGACCGTCCGCGCCGGTCCGTCCGCGTTGCGTGGCCTCGCCCATGCGCACCTCGACCTCGACGTCGGCGACCGGCGCACCGGCCGCGCGTTCCCAGGCGTAGACCAACGCCGCGCCCGGGAGGGTCTCGCACAGGATGCCGAAGGTCTGCGCGTGGACGAAGTGGAGCTTGCGCAGGCCCTCGCAGCACTCTTCGACGGCGTGCCAACCGGGCGCGAGCGGCGGGAGGTCGAGGTACGCCAGTTTCACGGCCAGGCCGCGGCTCGCGTCCTCGGCGGCGGAGTCTGGCGGCAGTTGGCGGCGGCAGACCACCTCCCAGCCTTCGGCCCAGCGGGCCCGCGGGATCGATTCAAACCACGGGTCGAGGTCTTCGGTGGTGGCGGGCAGTTCCGCCAGGAGGCGGCGGCAGGTTTGCGGGGCGATCCGGTAAACCGTGTATTCGGAGCCCGGGCCGGGCAGGCGCTCGACGCTGAGCCGGGCGGGGGCGGCGGCCGGGACGGACCGCGCCAGCCGACTCAAGCCGGCCTCCAGGTGCGCCCCGCGCGCCTCCGGGCTATCCGGGAATCTCTGGATCAGGCGCCGGAGAACCGTGCGCGCCTCGGTCGCCGCCTGACGACGCGCCAGGGCGCGCGGATCCACCGGCGCTCCGCCGGCGAGGTCGTAGATCCTCGGCTCGACGCGGTCGTCCGCGTGCAGCGACTCGCCGCGCACAAGCTCCGCCAGATCGCGCAGAGCTCGCGGGGCGTGACGGGAGCGGGGGAAGCGTTCCGTGAACATCAGCAAGAGCTCGCGGGCCGCGTGGAGGCGGCCGTTGAACTGGGCGGCTTGGGCGAGCGCGTACCATTCCTCTTCCAGCGTAACGGGCGGCACCTCCTGCGCGGTCGAGGTGGGTCCGGCGAGGACCGCGGCGGCGACCCAGCAGGCGAGTCCGCAGGAGAGGGCGATCCATCGGCGGCGCATCGGGGTCACCTCCGTTTGACGGGCGATCTCCGGGTTGGATTGGGGGAAGCGCGGAGCGCGCGTGACACGCGACCCGGCGCGGGCTTGAGCGGTCGGACGAGGCAATTCGAGGACCATGCCTCCGGAGTGCGCGAGAGTTCTTCGGGAATCACCGGAAGCCAATCGGCGGCACGAAGTAGCGGAGTGAGGTAGGGCGAAGAATGGACCGAGTGCGGAATCGGGTGCGGCGATTTCGGGGCACGGTGTCAAGCCCCGGCGCGGCGCGGTGGGACCCCTGTAAAGACCCGGTACAGGAGCCCGGTGTCCGGTCAACGCGTCGCGGAGCGATTCGACGCGGAGGTCGGGGCGGACACGAGAGTCGGCGCCTACGCGGCGGCTTTTGCGCCAGCCGCCGACTGCGGAACTCCGAACGAGTTCCGCACGCGACCGGCAACCGTGGCAATGCCGATTCGGGATCGCTCTCCGAGGAACCGACGCGCCCCCCGGAAAGGCTCTTGCCCGGCAGGTCGCTCCTCCGCTAGAATGCCGCCCGCCGCAGGGGCAACCACCCCCGCCCCGCCCCGCCGCCCGAGAGGGGGCAGCACGACCGGTCGACCCCGCGCTCGCACGCCCGCTGACCCGGAGGCATCTGGATGACGGAGGACGCACCGACTCCCGGTACGCGCCGCGCCGCGCTCGAACTCACCGCCGCCTCGTGCGTCGTCCTCTTCCAGGAACTCGTGCTCATCCGCTGGCTCCCCGGCCAGATCCGCGTCCTCGCCTACTTCCCCAACCTGATCCTCCTCAGCGCCTTCCTCGGCCTCGGGATCGGCGCCCTCCGCGCCGGCCGCCGCTCGCTGCTCGCCGCCTGGCCCGCCGCGCTCCTCCTCCTCGTCGCCGCCACCGCGGGCATGAGCCGCGTCGCCTTCACCCTCTCCTCCCCCTCCGAACACCTCTGGCTCCTCTACTACGACCTCCCGGCCGGGGCGCCGGTCTACCCCGGCATTCGCCTCCCCATCGTCCTCTCCTTCCTCCTCTGCGCCGCCGCCTTCGTGCCGCTCGGACAGGTGGTCGCCGAGCGCCTGCGCCTCTTCGCGGCGGCCGGCCGCGCGCTCCGCGGCTACATCTGGGACCTGTGCGGCTCCCTCCTCGGCGTCGCCGCCTTCGCCGCCCTCGGCCTCACCGGCGCCTTCCCCACCGTCTGGTTCGCGCTCTTCCTCCTCGCGGCGCTGATCTTCCTGGCCGCCCGCCCGCGCCTCGCACTCGTCCACGCCGCCGCGGGCGTCGTACTCGTCGGCCTCGTCCACGGAACCGAACGCGCGCAGACCTACAGCCCCTACTATGCCCTCGCCACCGATCCGACGCGCGAACCCGGCCGGCTCGCGGTCCTTGCCAACGGCTCCTTGCACCAGATCGGCATCTCGATGCGGCGCGACGCGCCGGTCCTCGACGAAGCCCACCAACTCATTCGCGACGGTTACCATTTCCCCTACCGGCTGCTGCCCACCCGCCCCGGCCGCGCGCTGGTCCTCGGCGCCGGCACCGGCAACGACGTGGCCGTGCTGCTCGATGAAGGGGCGGACCGGATCGACGCGGTCGAGATCGACCCGGCCATCCTGGCCCTCGGCCGCCGCCATCCGGACCGCCCCTACGACTCGCCGCGCGTCCGCACCCACGTCACCGACGCCCGCTCCTTCCTCAACGAAAGCTCCGACACCTACGACGTGATCGTCTTCGGCACGCTCGATTCCATGACCCGGGTCTCGGCCTTCTCCAACGTCCGCCTCGACAACTACGTCTACACGCGTAACTGTATGCAGGCGGCGCGCGCCCGCCTCGCGCCGGCCGGCGGCATGCTCCTGTATTTCATGGTCGGCGAGGACTACATCCATCAGCGCCTGTTCGAAATGCTGGCCCAGGTCTGCGGCGAAGAACCGCTCTCCGTCAGCCGCTATTTCGGCCTCTTCAACCAGGTGTACCAGGCCGGACCGGCCTTCGCCGCGCACGCGCCGGAGGAACGGCGGCGGGACGCGACCACGGCGGCGGCGGCGCTCGCGGCGGCGCCCGAACTGCCGACCGACGACTGGCCCTACCTCTACCTGCGCGAACGCGGCGTCAGCGGCTTCTACCTGTCGGTGATCGCCTGGCTGGCGGCGATCTCGGTCATCGGCCTGTTCGCGGCGTCGCCCGAATTCCGCGCCAGCCTGTGGCGCGACCGCACGATCGACCTGCCGATGTTCCTCTTCGGGCTCGGCTTCCTGCTGCTGGAGACCCGCTCGGTCACGGCGATGAATCTGCTCTGGGGCGCGACCTGGCTCACCAGTGCGGTCGTCTTCGGCGGCATGCTCGCGATGATCGCGATCGCGACGCTGATCGCGGAACGCCGCTGGATCGCCCTGCCCGGCGCCTTCGCGGGGCTGGGAACGGCGCTGCTCGCGCAGTACCTGGTGCCGGTAGAATGGTTGCTCCCGCTCCACGGGGCCGCGCGCCTCGCCGCCTCCGCCCTCCTGGTCGGCCTGCCGGTCGGCTTCGCCGGCGTGTGCTTCGGCGTGGTCTACGCCGGGCGGCAGCAGGTGCACGTGGCCTTCGGCTGGAATCTCCTGGGGGCGGTGCTCGGGGGTTTACTGGAGTTCCTCTCGATGGCGGTGGGCTTGCGGGCGCTGGTGCTGGTCGCCCTGGTGAGCTACGGGCTGGCGTATCTCTGCTTGCGCCGCGCGCAACCTCCCCGCGGCCCGGGCGCCCCCGCCGAACCGGTCCGCCCCAGCCGCGCCGACCGGCCGGACGGCGCCCTGCCGGGTGTGCAGGCGTCGGGCGCCCCCGCGCCCCCTGCGCCGGGAGGGTAGGGATGGAGGAACTGCTGTCCCGGCTGCTGGGGGGTTTCTTCCGCCTGCTCGGCCGTGCGCTGGAGGCGGCGGCCGCTGCGCTCGGCCGCGCCGCGTCGAACGTGGCGACCTACGCCCTCAACCGGGCGCGGCGGCTCCTCCAGGGACGCGCCTGGCGCCGGCGGGTGGCGGCCGCCTGGGAGGAAACGGCAGGCCGGCTCGGGCTCGGGGTTCTCCCCGATGACTCGCGCCTGGGGACGAAGATCGCAGGCGAGCGCGAAGGCTGCCGCGTGGAGATCCGGCTGGTGCCCGCCGAGCTCGCGGGCACGGCGACCTGCATCGAGGTAGCGGACGGGGGACTGCCCGCGGAGCCGTCGATCGGGGCGGAGTCCGACGACGACACGGGCGGCGGCGGCGGGCTGGGCCGGCTCGACCTGCAGGTGGGGGACGGGGATTTCGACCGCGCGGTCCGCCTCAAGGGTCCCGATCTTGCCCTGGTCGCGGCCCTCGACGAGGCCACGCGCGATCGCGTGCTGCACCTGGTAACCGCCGGCCGGGGCCGGCTCCAGGCGGGCCATCTGTCCTTCCATCTCCCGGGCGTGGTCACGGAGATCAGGCCGCTGCGCCGGGTCGTGCGCGAGCTCACCCACATCGCCGCGCGCCTCGCGGCCCGTCCGGATCAGCTTCCGGCAATGCTGGTCGACAACGCGATCTGCGATCCGTACTACGGCGTGCGCGTGCGCAACCTCGGTCTCCTGCTCCAGCATCTGCCGCAGAGCGCCGAGGCGCGTTCCGCGTGCGCGGCCGTGCTGAAGCACGAGGAGAACCCGGAGCTGCTGGTGCGCGCGGCGGCGCATCTGGGCGCCCAGGGCCGGCGGCTCCTGGAGGAGCGGCTGCGAGCGGCGCGGACGGCGGACGCGCTGCGCGCGGACGTCCTGCGGCGCGCCATCGCGACCGCGCCGCCCGCGGACGCGATCGCCCTCCTGGAGTCGGTGCTCGGCCTCGGCCGGGCCGGGGACGACGTGCGGCGGCAGGCGTTTCTGGCGCTCCTGCGGCTCGGCCGCCGCTTCGATTTTCCGGCGCTCCTCGCGCTCCGGCGCGGCGCGCAGCCGGAACTGGCCGTGGAAATCGTGAAGGAATTGCGCGCGCTCGGGGACCCGAGGGTCGAGCCGCTGCTGATCTCGCTCTTGCGCGAGAAAGACCTTCGGGTGGTCGCCGTAGTGATTGCGGCGCTCGGCCAGATCGGTTCCGTGGCCGCGGTGGAGCCGCTCCTGGGATGGGCGAATGCGTCCTGGCTGGTGGAGGGCGGAGTGCGGGAGAGCGCGCGGGCGGCGATCGCGGCGATCCAGGCGCGGGCGGGGAACGTCGGCGCCGGGCGGCTGTCGCTGGTGGCCGCCGCGCCGGAGGCCGGAGCGCTCACGCTCGCGTCCGCGGGCGGGGAGCTGACGCTGCTCGCGGGGAAGGCTGCCGCGCCCGGCGCCGCGGCGGAGGCGGGGGCGGCGGCGGCAGAGGTCGCGGACGGCCCCGCGGCTCAGGGACCCGCGGCATCCACGCCTCGGGGCAAAACCGTACCCGATGGCGGCCGGCCCACACCCCGGGTTCGGCCGTAGATTCGTCGCTCTCGTCGAATTCGCGCCGCCGCTCGCACAGCAGTTTTTTTTGCTTGTGTCGGACCTGCCCGCCGCGCTAGAATCCCGCTGCCGATAATCCAGGAGCCCGGCCCCTCGCCCCTCCGGTCGCCGAGCGCAGGCGGACCCACGCGATGACCACGACACTCCCGCGCCCCAGCCGCCCCCGTCGCCCGCGCCGACCCCGCGCGCCGGCCGCCGCCGCCGTCCGCGGCGCCGCCCTCCTGCTCCTCCTCGCGGCGCTCCTCGCCCTCCCGCTCCGCGCCGAGGACCCCCAGCTCGCCCCGCCCCCCGCCGTCGCCCGCTCCGTCGAACAGGCGCGCGCACGCCTGCGCCAGCGCTTCGCCGCCGTCGAGCACGACCTCGCCCGGATCGACCGCTCCGCCTACGACGTCGAAGCCCGCGCCGCCCTCCTCGCCGACGGCCTCGAACCCGCCTTCGCCTTCGTGCGCGACGAGACCATCATCGAAGGCTACCCCGGCCTCCTGCGCGGCGCCGCCGGCACCCTGCGCGCCCGCGCCGGCAATTCCCTCGACCGCGCCCTCCTCCTCGGCCGCCTGCTCGAAAAGAAGGGCTATCGCTTCCACCTCGCCCGCGGCCGACTGACACCAAAACAGGTGAACGCCTGGTTGGAGGCGGAACGCGAGAAGGATCTCATCCCGCCCGACCCCCACCGCAAAGCCGAGCCCGCCGCGCCGGTCGCCGAGGTCGGCGCCGGCCCGGCCGCGGCCGCGACCGGCCTCGAGTTCGCCCAACTCGACGAACGCGCCGGCCGCGCCCTCGCCGCCCTGCGCAAGGACATGAAGCTCCACCGCTTCGAATGGGACGGCCGCCGCTGGGGGACCGAGGACCTCGCCCGGCGCTCGCTCGCCGACCACTGGTGGGTGCTCGCGCTCGACGGCGGACGCTGGGTGGACCTCGACCCCAGCTTCCTGCCCGCCCCCGGCTTCG
This sequence comes from Planctomycetota bacterium, assembly GCA_016220045.1. Taxonomy (GTDB): domain Bacteria; phylum Planctomycetota; class MHYJ01; order WSZJ01; family JACPWG01; genus JACRIP01. The sequence continues at coordinate 531 of JACRIP010000463.1, read as the reverse complement.
GCCGCCGCGCGGTCGAAATGGCCGCCGAGTACGGCCCGGATCAGGTACTTCCCTTTACCCAGACGATCACCTTACGCTTGCACCTGGAGCAGGTGACGCCGGCCGGGCTGGTCGATCGCGAAGTGCTCGAGGTCACGGCGCCCGCCTGGTCGCTCGACGGCGAGCGCTTCTCGCTCTCCGTGGTCCCGACGCTCGCGGGCGAAGAGCGCTTCCACTCCGGAGCGGCGAGCGCGGCCGAGGCGGCGACCGCGCTGGCCGGCGAGCTGGTCTTCGTGCCGTGCGCGCTCATCGGCGACCGCCGCATCCCCGGGCGGCCGTTCGACGTCCGGGGCAATCTCGTCCCGCCCGAGGAGTTCGGCCGGCCGTACGCCGTGCCGCCGTGGACGCCGCCGCCACCGGTTCTCCCGCCGCAGACGCCGCCGGCGGGCGCGCCGGGGTCCGGCCCCGCCGCTCCGACCCCGCCCGTGCCCGCGCCGAACCCCGGCGCCCCTGCCGCGCCCGCGCCCGCGGCCCGCGCGATGCCGCCCCGCC
>JACRIP010000462.1 GCA_016220045.1 Planctomycetota bacterium | reverse complement strand
GGTGAAGAACGTGGCGACGCGGGTGGCGTTGCCGAGGACGTTCTCGATGCGCGCCTTCACCGGGGCGTCCCCGGAGTGGAAGATGCCGCTGTCGCCGGTAGTGAAGAGTCCGGGCTCGACCGAGGTGATGATGGAGTTCTTGCCGCGGATCGGGCTCGGCAGGCCGCGCCAATCGACGCCGATCTCCTGCAGGAAATGCTTGGACACCGTAAGGAAGCGCGACTCGATCGAGACGATCATGCCGGTGGAGGCGCGCACTTCCTTGAGGAACTTCTGGATCTGGGCATGGACATCCGGCGTATGCCGGACGATCAGCGTGCCGCTGGAGAAGGTCAGGCTGTTGGGCGGCGTCTCCCACGTGCCCTTGGCGATGTTGTTCTGGATGAGCTTCTGGAGGTCTTCCTGGGTCACCTGCTGCTGCTGGACTTCGGTGGTGCCCACGCCGCCGCCGCCGCCTTCGGCCGGCGGGAGCAGGGAGAGCTCAGGACCGGGGAAGTCCGGAATGGTGACCGTCATGTCCTGGACGTCGTAGAGCTCCAGGACGGTGTCCTTCGAGAGGTCGGCCTCGCTGATGATGAGGATGACGCCGTCCTCGATCTTGTAGGCGAGCTTGTGCATCTTCGCGATCAGGGAGAGCACTGACTCGAAGGGCAGCTCTTCGACCTTGAGGGTGATTCGGATGTCGGCGGGGGTCGGGATGGAGCGGGTATCGACGAGGATGTTGAGGCTGGTGAATTCGCGCATGAACGCGACGACGTCGGTGAGGGGGGCGTCGGTGAACGCGAGGGAGATCTTGGTCGCCCGCATGCGGTTACGGACGGCGAGGTCCGCGGCGCTCAGGGTGATATCGGTGCGGCCGATGCCGCGCGGCTGGCGGTCCTGGATCTTCTTCCACACGTCGACGTCCGGGAAGACCACCGGATCGGACTGGGTGATGAGTTTCCGGTCGATGGCGTTCATTTCCTGGCGCCACTCTTCGATCCAGTTGCGGGTATTGCGATCGTCGGCCTGGGCGTGGCGCGCCGCCTTGGCGAATTCCTTCAGGAGATGCGCCTTGCGGTTGTTCGGGTCGATGCGGAGGATCTGGTCGGCGAGTCCTTCGGCCTCGGCGAACTCGCGGCGTTCGATCCGGTCCTCGGCTTCGTCATAGCGCTTGTCGATTTCCTTGGCCTGCTGCAGGAGGCGGCTGCCCTCTTCCTTCTCGGCGATCAGGCGGGCGGCCTCTTCCTGCTGGCGCTGGACTTCGAAGTCGCGACGCTGCTTGCCTTCGCGGGCCTTGGCCAGGTAGCCTTCGGTCTGGGCCAGGCGGGGGCGCATCTCGACGTCGAGCGGCGGGTTCCACTTGATGAGTTCGATGACCCACTGGAAATCGTCGATGGCCTTGTCGAAGTCCTCGGTCTCGTAGTACTTCACGCCGTTCGCGAAGCGGTTTTCGATCTCGATGCGGTTCTGTTCCTGGTGGACTTCGGCCTGGTCGATGATCTGGCGGATGCGGCTGCCGGTCTCGCTCTCAGGGAATTCCCCGAGGTTCGAGCGGACCATGTCCATGAGCTGGCGGGCCTGGGGGTGCTGAGGGTTCAGTTGGAGGCACTTGGCGAGGGCGGCCTTGGCCTCTTTGAGCTTCCATTCGTTGGCGAACCCGCGTCCCTGCTCGTAGTAGCCGTCGGCGATGGCGCCGCTCGACTCGGCGGAGCGGGCGGCCTCCTCCTCGGCATTCTGGAGGAGTTCGGCCGGGTCCGGGGCCGGGGGCTCGACCGGGGCGGCCGCGGCGGCGGCTTCGGGCGGTGCGCCCTTGGCGACCTCGCGCTCCCGCTCGAGGAGGGCGATGCGCGACTGCAGCTCTTCGAGCTCGCCGCGGACGGCGTGATCGCCGGACGGCTCCGGGGCCGCGACCGCGGGCGGCTCCGTGGCCGCCGACCTCCGGGCCGAGCCCCTGCATCCGGGCACGAACGCCAGCGCCGCGACCAGCGCGAGAACAAGAACCCCCAGGACCATACGCTTCATACCGGTTCCCCCAAAAACCTCAGACACCCGACCCGTCGAGCGACGGCTGCGCGTGCCGGGGCAACGGCCCGCACACCGGGCGACCCATGCGAACGTAATCCCTCTCCGGGACGCGACGACAGAACACCGGGGCGACTAGCTGCCCGAACTCGCGCCGGGCTTGGCGACCTCTTCAATCCACTGGGATACGGTCTTTCCCTCATCGTCCTTCACGACCATCCTCAGCGCCGACTGGTTCTCGGTGATCTCCTTCTTCACCTCGACCATCACGCCGTCCTTGTATTCCTTCTCGGTGATCGAGCGCTTGATCGGCCGTTTCTCGGTCATAATGTCCACCAGGATGTAGCCGGTGACGAAGTCGAACTCCTTCGACTCCTTGCCGACGTACTTGCGCTCCTTCTTGCCGATGGGATCGCCGACGCGCACGACGTAGTTCTGTTCCTTCCAGTCCTTGGAGTCGGCGAAGAACTTGCGCACGGTGATCTGGGCGATCTTCTGGGTCTCGGTGGCGGTGCCGCCCTTGAGGAAGATGGCGACGGTGGAGGTGGCGGTGGCCTTGGCCTCGTTGGATTCGACCTCCTTCTTGTCCGCGAGCGGATCGGAGGTCTTGGACACGATCTTATAGATGTAGGTCTTGCGCGGCTGCACCTTGGCGTCGAGGTAGAGAATGTCGACCGCCTCGGCCACTTCGCCTTCGGCCGCCTTGCCCTTGTCGCCGTCGGCGCGCCCGATCTGCTCAAACTTGGCGCCGCCCTCGAGCTTGCGCATCACGAGATACTCGTCGATCTCGCAGGTCGTGTCCTTGTGCCGCGACCACTTGAGCGAGACGGCGCCGATGTCCACCGTCGGGTCCGGCAGGCCGGGCGCCTTGTGGACGGTCGCCTTCGGGCCTTCGACCGGCACCGGCCGCTCGCCCACTGCCACCTCGACGATCTTGGTCTGGTAGTACATCGTCCAGTCGTTGCTCTCGAGGGGCTTCTCGATGCTCTCCCACGGGCCGCGCGCGTTCGCGAGCCACGGCTTGCTCTCCAGCGGCGGGGTCTTGGTGCTCTGCAGCGCCTCGTTCACCACGCCCACGAGTTGGTTCATGCCCTGGATGCGGGTATTCTCGCCGGCCAGGACGAAACCGAAGACGACGTAGAGCACGAGCAGGAGCGCAGCCGCGCCCAAGCCGATCTTCTCGCCGTGCTCCATCACCAGTTTTTTGGGATCCATGCTGACCGCCTCCTTTCCTTACTGGATGTTGAAATCCAGGGCTTCACCGACGATCACGACCGTCACCGCAATCGGCTCGGCGTCGGCCGGCTTGTGGCCCGGCTTTTCCATCTCTTCCACCGGAACGTTGATCTTCTTCTCTTCCGGCGGAGTCTGGGTCTTCCGCACCTTGAAGGCACGGACGCGAACCATCAGCGGGAAGCTCTTCTCGAACTTCAGGAGATTGCTGAGAAGTTTCGGCACGTCCGAGTGGAGCAGATGGACGGTCAACTCGAACGGGATCGCCTGACCGAGGTCGCGCACGAGCGCGTTGGGCAGCACGGTCCGCGGCCCCAGGGGGTCGCCGCCGGCGCCCGGCGAAGGCGCCGCCGGGCCGGTAGGCGTCGTGTCGCGGAACTCGATGCGCTCAAAAATCTGCACGCGGGAGGCGACCAGGACGTCGGCCAGCCGCTTCTGGATCCAGAAGTGCTTCTGCAACTGTTTCATGTTGTTCTCGTTGACGTCGCGCACCTTGAGTTCGAACCCGCCGTCGCCGGACGCGGTGTCGAACTTGCCCTTGCGCGGGCCGACCTGGATGCCTGCGCCTTCCAGGTACTTGACCAGCTTGTCGGTGCTGTCCTTGTACTGCGGGACGAAGTCGCCGAGCGTGGGCTGCTGGCCGGCGGAGACCTTGCCGCGCAATTCCTCGAACCAGGTCTCCAGGCGCGAATCGCCATTGTCGCGGTAGAAGAGTTTCACTTCGTCCCGCTGCTTGGCGATGGCATCCTTGTGCTCCCGGTAGGCCTTCGCAAAGGCTTCCGTGGGCAACTGGTCCCCGGCGTCCTTGAGCTGACCGAGCTGATTCTCCTGCGCCAGGAGCTCGCCTTGGAGGGTCTGGGCGGCGCTCTGGGTGCTCACGACCAGGACGACGTATAGGACCACGATGACGACGCCCACCGCGCCCATCGCGATCCAGAACGCATGGCGTTTCACGTCCATCGGGTTCGCTCCTTGACCGATCCGACCGGTGTAGGGGTTCTACAGGATGAGGAGGAGGTTACTTCGGCTGCGGCGACCTAGCTGCCGCTCGCCGCCGGGTCACCCTCCGCGGGCTTCGGCTTGAGGGCCTCGCGGACCTCCTTGCCGATCGGAATCTTCCAGGAGATCTCGAAGCGGTAGTACTTGCCTTCGGTCTTCTTCGGGGCCCCGCCCCCCAGGCCGCCGCCGAACCCGCCGCCGAATCCGGCCGGCCCGCCGAGCCCGCCGCCGGTGGTGGAGGACTCCTCGTCCTTCGCGCGCAGTTCCGGGAACGGCTCCGTTTCCGGGATGATGTCCGCCATCGCGACCGGCACGTCCATCGCCTCGCAGAACTTGTTCATCAGTTTGTCGACGATGAAGTCCTTCGACTTCGGCAGGTCGAAGACCTTGGCGTCGTCGTCCTTGGTGCGGGCCTGCAGGCCGACCTGCACGGTCACGCGCGCCAGCGCCCGCGCGACCCGGATTTCGGTGATCGGGACGCCGGACTCGTCCAGCGTTCCCTCCGGCGCCGGCTGTTTCACATCTTCCGACCCCTCTTCGTAGTTCAGGTCGAGGATCCAGATGCGATCCTGGGGCGCGACCGCCGGGTCGTTGTTCTTCGGCAGAATCTTGTTGAGCGCGTTCAGGACCCTGATCGGCAGATCGCGCTCCGGCACGAACGCCACGATCTCGCTCAACTCCTCCATGATCGGCGGGATCTCCGCCTTCACGGCCTCCACCTGCCCCCGGATGCCGTCGCACTTCTCGATCACCGCCGCCACGTCGGTCTTCTGCGTCGTCAGCGCGGCCACTTGCCGGCTCGCCTGCACGTACATCATGATCACCATGATCGCGAAGCACGCGGCGATGCCCGCCACGAACGGCTTCTTCTGCGCCACCAGCTTCTTCGACACCATGTCCGACGGCAGCAGGTTGATCTGGTTCGCCGACATGCCGTGCCCCTGCAGCGCCAGACCCAGCGCTACGCCCAGGGACGGGAAGTACTTCTGGAACTGCGGCTCGTTCACCTTGCCCGAGAGCACGATCTTGTTCAGCTTCGTCAGCTTCGAGGCGTCCATCTGCAGGTTCTGCGAGATGAACTTCTGGAAGTTGATCGTCTTCGAGGCCGAGCCGACCAGCACGACGCGCTCGAACTTCACCGTCTTCGACAGCGACTTGTAGTAGCCGATGGAGCGGTGGATTTCGGCGACCAGGTCGCGCAGCACCGGCTGGATCACGTTGAAGATCTTGGCGGCCTGCTGCGACTGGCTGGCGGAAATCTTGAGCTTTTCGGCTTCGTTGAAGGCGATCTGGAACTTCTTCTGGAGGGCCTTGGTGAGGTCGTTGCCGGCGATCGGCAGGTTGCGGATCCAGTACTTCTCGCCGTCCACGACGATGAGGTCGGTATTGTCCGCGCCCATGTCGAGGATGATCGACGCTCCGGACAACTCCTGATCGTGGATCGCGAAGTTGTAGAGCGCGACCGGGGCGAACTGGAGGACGTCGATCGGGATCTGGGCTTCGACGAGGTTCTGGAGGAACTGGTTGACGACGTCCTTCTTGATCGCGAAGATCACGACCTCGGTTTCGTCGCCGACCTGCTGCTCCTTGGAGAGCGGCTGGTAGCCCCAGATGACGTCGTCGATCGGGAAGGGGATGTGCTGCTGGGCCTCGTAGCGCACGATCTCGGGGATGCGCTTGGCTTCGACGGGGGGCAGCTTGATGAAGCGGTTGAAGGTGGCGTGGCCGGGCATCGAGAAGACCAGGGTCTCGCCCCGAGCCTTGTTGCGGGACAGGATCTCGTTGATCGCGTCCTTGATGAGCTGATCGGTGTCCACCGGCTCCTGGCCGGTTGGAACGGGGTGCTCGATCACGTCCAGCGCTGTGACTTCGAGATGGTCCTTGACCTTCTCGACCTTCACCGCCTTCACGGCGAACTTGCTGACGTCGATTCCCCAGACGGCTTTGCCCATGCTCAGTTCCTCTCCGCAGGAAAGCCCCGGTCGTAGGGACGCTCAGGCAGGAGTTCGGGGGATGGCTGTCGCAAATCCTGTCCTACCCTGGATCTACGGCGTCCCCGGCCAACCGATGGGCGTCCATTATATGAATGAGCCTTGCCAAGTCAAGCAAAAACGTCCGAAAATGCGGCGGTGCGCTCACGGCGGGCCTCCGCGAAAAGCCATGCGGGCCAACCGATTGCAGAGCGCGGCGGGAGTTATCGGTCCGCGCGCCGCGCCGCCTTTCCGCAACGGCGCGCGGTTTTGTCAAGAGCCGGCGCGCACCCCTGCTCGGCCGTTTTCCGCGTCCATTCTTCTAGACGGAGCACGCCGCCCGATCCCTGCCGCGGATTCGAGGAATTCTTCCGGGCCGGGGCGCCGCGCACCGGCGCGCCGCCGCGCCGACGACGCGGGCCGGCGCAGGGGGCGGCGACGCGCGGACTACCCCCCGCTCCCGGGCGGCGGGGGGGCGGACGGCGGGAGCGACTTCAGGTACTCCCCGACCGCGCGGAAGTCCTCCTGGGACTTTCCCGTATCCGCCGGATTGCGCAGCAGGTACGCGGGATGGAAGCTCGGCATCAGGCGAATGCCCTGGTACTCGCGCCAGGTTCCGCGCAGTCGGGTGATCCCCTCGGCGGTCGCGAGCAAAGTGCGCGCCGCGGGGTTGCCGAGGGCGAGAATCACGCGCGGCCGCACCAGCTCGATCTGCCGGCGCACGAATGGGGCGCAGCTCGCCATCTCCGGGGGCGTGGGCGGGCGGTTGCCGGGCGGGCGACACTTGAGGACGTTGGCGACGTAGATCTCGTCGCGGCGCAGGCCGATCGCGCCGAGGAGCTGGGTGAGCAGCTTGCCGGCGCGACCGACAAAGGGCACGCCCTGCTCGTCCTCGTCGAAACCCGGTGCTTCGCCGACGATCATCAACCGGGCGCGGCGGTTGCCGCCGCCCACGACCACCTGGGTGCGGCTGTGCGCCAGTTCGGCGCACAGCGTACACGCCCGCATCTGGGCCTCGAACTCGTCCCAGACCGGGTCCGGGGG